>JABXJU010000113.1 GCA_013375405.1 Candidatus Helarchaeota archaeon | reverse complement strand
ATATAGGGCAAAATCTTGAGCCAGGAGAACCATCACTTCCCCAAGAAGGATTGTACGTTGCAATTCCAGATGATGCAACAGTTACAGAAATTAAAGTGGTAAAATATAAGAGAGACACTCATTTACTTAGCCATCAAGTGAAGCCGGCCCCACAACCATCGACGGATCCAAGTGCCCTCCCTGAAACAAATCCCAAACAGGAGATTTATGAGAAGGACGATGCCTTCCCTGGAATACTTTTTAAAAAGATAGAGATTACGCAAGTAGGAGATGTCAATGTCGTGCATCTAATGATATATCCTGTACAATATCATCCAATAGCGAATACAATCGACTTATACAAGAAAATTGAATTAGAAATAGAGTATACATTAGCTGCAAAAGCAGCCCCGCCGATGCGAGGCGTACCGACGAGAAGAAGGAAACGCGTTCCCGCGGGATATGAAGACCAAATTTTAAATTTTGACAATATTTAATATAAAAATAAAATTGAGGTGTATGAAATTGGCAGAATGGTTTAGTTTTCAGGCTCCGATTAGGAAAGGAATCCCTAAAAGAGGAGAAGAAGAGATAGGTATACCTACTGAGAAGGTAATTGAAAAATCTGTTAGTGATAAAGGAATATATAAGTTAAAAATTAATTATATTCCTAAAGGGATGTGGTATAAAGAAATTAAAGCAATGATCGGAAAGAAAGATTCTAGAGTAATGACACTTGAAATGCCCGAATCGGGTGTAATTCTTGAACCAGGCAAACCTATGTTACCAATTGAAGGAATATTTATCGCCTTGCCTGCTGGAGCAGAATTAGTTGATATTAAAGTGACAAACACTGAGAGTATTGAATATCCAGGGGAAATTGATATTATTCCAGCACCATTGCCTACAAAAGATGGTGGGAGGATGAAATATGATCATAAAGCACCAGAATTTAAACCAGATAGTAAAATCTACAAGAAAGATAAAGAATTTCCGAAAGAATTATTCAAGTTATTATCAGTTAATTACATTGGAAGTGTCCGAGTTGCACACTTAATGATGTATCCTTTACATTATAAACCTAAATCAAAGACTTTGATTATTTACAATAATATTGAATTAAAAGCAGAATATACACCGGGAATATCTATTGCTAAAACGCGGGGTCCAGCTCTGACAGCCCCAGCCGAACCCCCCAAAGAAGACGTTGAACCCGTAGCGCCTGCTGCGCCCCAAATTCAAATGGAATACAAAAGTCAGATTTTAAATCTGGATTCTATTGAGGATCTCAAGACTATGGGCGATGGAGGTGTTACTAGAAGAGTTATTAGGCCAGTAAGTAGAGGAAGCTTATGTGAGATCTCAAATAAAGGACGGTATATCATAATAACATCTGAGGATCTTGTTGATATCTTAAAACCTTTGGCGAAGAGTAAAGAAGAAAAAGGGATGTCTACACAAATTATCACAGAGAAGCAAATAGCTGAGGAGTTTCAAGAATCTGGAGAACCTAAATTTAAGTCAATTCGTGATTTTATACTATATGCATATGATAATTGGGAAGACCCTCCTGAATATGTATTGTTAGTGGGCGAAATAGGGAAGATCCCCACACATCATAATCAAAGATACAATTGCCCCTCTGATTGGTATTATTCGAATCTCATTGGTGATATTGGGCCTGATATTGTTCTTGGGCGAATTGCAATTAATATTCCAGAGCGATTAGAAAATTATATCAAAAAACTCCTTAAATACGAGGAATCAGAGGGAAACTGGATTAAACGCGTGCTACTAACTGCATATGAACGGGAGGATTACATGAGCTGTTCAGACGATATTGCAGAGATTCTGAAAAAAGTTAGGGGCTTAAAGGTAATCAAAAAATATGGAGGACAATCTAGAAAGAGGGATGTCATAAAAGAAATAGAAGATGGAGTTGGTTTAGTAAATTACCGAGGCCATGGTGATGAGTGGGAATGGCAATCTTCTAATGGTTTAGATGTGACTGATGTAAAAGAATTACAGAATAGGGGAAAGATACCAGTAGTATTTTCAATATGTTGCCTCAATAATGCAATCGACGTGAGCGCAGAATGTTTTGGTGAGGCGTTCATCGAGGCACCTAATGGTGCGGTTGCATTTCTCGGTGCGTCGAGACCATCCTATACGCAGCCCAATCATCATTTTGATCGTTATATCCACCGGGCTATCGTAGATCACAACCTTCGTATTGTCGGTAAAATCTTCAATTTCGCGACGATCACCTTGTACAGGAATTTCCCTGACCAATATTCTCAAGAGAACATCAGTATGTACTTATTACTGGGCGATCCATCACTCGAAATCAAATTCCCTTCCTAAATTTTCCTCTTTTTTTATTTCAAATGATAATTTTTTACGAATTTCATTTCCTTTTTAATGGAAGCTAGATCATGTCAGAGGATGAGTCAAAGAAAATAATGAAGAAACTGATAACTGTCTTAAGTACTATTTCGGAGACGGTGCAGGCGTTGGAGGAAAAAATAAGTCAATCTTCTCGACAAGTGGAACTTCTAAGCAGGCAAGTGGGAAAAATCGAGGCAAAGATAGATCAATTAGATATGGAAGTTGAAGATGAAGTTGTAAAATTAGGGCAAGATCCTAGTCAAGTCCAAACTCAAAGGGAGGCTGGATTTCAACAGGAATTAGATAAGATTAACAAAGAAATAGATTTAGTGCCTGAGGAAGTCATGGATGATGAATTAAAAAGATTATTGGAAGAAGAAAAGGAATCAAAACAAAAGAAGAAAGAATAATTCTGAATTATTGATTTTTTATAGTTTCTACATACTTAGAATAGGCTATCAAATGGGCTAATGCCTGCGCCGCCGCGGTAATGCTTGAAAAAATTGGGATTTTTGCATTAATAAATAATTTCCTGTCCCATATTCGTCTAGTCTCAAACGCTATGGGGGGGAAGGCTACAAGAACCGGTTTATCTTTCCGGCGACGAATCCTTTTTAAGAGGCTTAAAACAGTTTCGTAAAATAATTGCGCATAGCCTTCAGCCCCAGCTTCTTCAGGAGTATAAATATAATGATTAGCGATTTCTATAATAATTGCATCAATATTTGGATCATTCCCTAACGCTCCAATTGCTGTTTTCAAGGCATGAATATTAAAGAAACTAGCTGCTAAGTCTAAAGGATTGGTAACGCTTGTACCCACATCGTTAACGACTTTTTGAAGATCTGAAACTGATTCAGGAGATAATTTGGGAATGTTGAGCCCTAATTGACTACAAATATCAGTATTAACGACAGAAACGCCCCCTGAAACCGATAATAAACCAACATTATTGCCCTTTGGTAAATGACGGAAATTAAAATTAAATGCAAGCAAAGTTTCAACTAATTCCTCAAAAGAATTAACAGGAATTGCACCGGTTTGTTGAAATAGTGATTTCCAAAGTTGATTTGAACCTGATAAAGATCCTGTATGTGATAATGCGGCTCGGGCACCAACAGTCGTCTGCCCCCCTCTTAAAATAATTACGGGTTTCTTGGGAGTCACTTCTTTCAGAACTTGCATAAATTCGGGACCTTTTTTCTCTTTTATACCTTCAATGTATATTCCGATAATTCTGGTTTTTCTATCATATTTTCCGAGATATTCAAGCAACTCCAAGGGTTTAACGTCAGCAGCATTTCCGAATGAAATTATTTTTGAAAAGAACATTTTAAAAACCTTACCTCTAAGGCCCATATTAATTGCCAAACCTCCACTTTGAGATAGGAATCCAACGCGTCCGCTTTGGCGGGTAAAATCTGGACGAAATGAGAGCCCAGACTCAGGGCAATAAACACCTACGCAGTTTGGTCCCAGAATACGAATATCACTTTTGGTTGATCGCTTTAAATCAATTAATTCTTGTTCCAGCTCTTTACCTTCTTCCGTCCCTAATTCAGAAAAGCCACTGGAGAAGATAGTAACTAGCTTCACTTTTTTAAGGATACATTCTTGGAGAACTCCCTTAACATGTTTCGCAGGAACTGCAATTATAACGTGATCAATATCCTCTGGAATATTCGCAATTTTGTCATAAAAACTAAGGCCAAGCGCAGAGGAGTGCTTTGGATTGACAGGGAATATTTTTCCGGAAAAATCGAGACTGATCATATTTCGTAGCCAAAACCAATCATTCCGAGCTGATGTTCCAACGATTGCGATTGATTTTGGATAAAAAAATTGATTAAAAGTTTCTATTGGATTTTTTTCGAGCGGTTTATCAATATTTAAGGACATTTCACATCACAATCAGTAATTTTTTAGTTTTTAATATGTGAAGGAGAGTGAAATCATTAATAGAATTATTTAAAACTTTGGGGAGGATGACGGGTGAAAATTCGATATTTATCTGACCCTTGTAATTCCGCAATGGTTCGTTTTACAATGGCTTGTAAAGGATGGAGTTTTATTCGACTAGAAATATCCTTAAAATCCTTGAATGGTTCTTTCTTTCGTTCTTCGAGAATATTCCACATAATTTTTTTTCCAACTCCAGGGAGTAATTCGAGTTGATGCATTCTCGTGGTGAGAGGACGAGCTTCATTAAAGAACTTGACAAACTGTTTAGATTCTCTTTCTATTATTCCATGGATAACCTCGGGAAGCTCAAATTTAGCTGAGGCTGAAAGTTCATCATAGGAAATGCGTCCTTTAACATGATCAATGATGCTTCGAGGTCCTTTTCCAATAAAAATTCTTTCACGGATTTTAATTTTCGCGTTTCTTCGTGGGATCAGTTCTAATAATGTAAAAAACGTATCACCAATTACTTGAATTATTGGTTCACGTGCATAGGGAGGTTTTTTATCATCAGGATGCCCTCGTGGCATGTAATCAAGTATGATTGCGAACTCTTCATACTTTTTTTTACTTCCATTGGAAGTTTTAGGGCGATCTCTCCGATTACCTGGATAATTGCGTCTTCTCCTTTCCTCGCCCATTTCTATCTCACCTACTATAAAATTGAAATTATAGTTTTTTCACCTTCGTATTTCCCTTATTAGTTCAAAATAAGAAGATTTCATAGACTTTTAATCTATTAATTCCTAAATAAGAATATTATTGGATTATCATGGGTCTTTTTACGTTTTTTCTACATAAGATTTGAGTAAATCAAGTAGATCTCCTTTCTGTTCTTCGGTTAATGTGGCTGGTTCTTTATCTAAAACAATATTAAGTTCTAATAAAGATAATGGGGGAGTGAAGAGGTTTACGATTTGAATAGCTGCTTTTTCTGATAAATTAAATCGCGTCATAAGTTCTTCCTTTAACTTTAATGTATCTTCCAGTGAATATCTGCTAAACTTATTTACATAATCGAGAGTAACTTGTTGAACATAGGTTAATTCGGATTCGGTTTCCCTTTTACTGAGAATTTCTTTTACCTTAGCTAGAGTAACCGATGTTTCTTCAAAAATATCCTTTGGCATTCCATACACCAACTTTCAAAGTTACAATATTAATTTTCAGACCGAAACCGCATATGTTCCGGACGAGAAATTATAAAAAAATCCTTTTTCCCAACCTTCAATTTAATAATATAAGCACGTCCGCGTTTCTCCACAATGCGACCGGTTTTCCCTTGATACTTATAATGGGGTTGTCCTTTATGGACGCTGGGATCGATGATTATATCTACTAAGTTCCCTACTTCGTATTTAATCAAATACCTGCCTAAGGGAGGCATGCCCTTTTGGCGAACTTTCTTACGAAAGATATTCCTGCAATGTCGACTCTTGTATCCGTGGCTTTTCCTAACCATTACTATCGCCTTATGCTTAATTATTTTTATAAAGATTGTGAGAAATAAAAAGGTTACTTAACAGCGCGTTTTCTTTTAGGTGAGTGAAATAAAATATTGCCTGTGATGTAGGTCGTAAAGAAGCGCTAAGAGTCTTTCGGGGGACTTTTTAAGTTTTTCTTTTAGAATTTCTAGGAGATCTGGAATAAGAAAACATTCTTTTTCTAAGCACACTTCTTTAGCGATTTCTAGAATTTTCCGCTCCAAATCAGTGAGTTCTTCTGGATTTTGCCCTTCCCAAATAACAGCCATGGGAAAAATTAAAGCAGTTGAAAAGCATTCGTCTACTAATTCGACAGCAGTTTGAAAAGGTACTACATCGCCATCCCAATCCATTAATTTACCTGCATATTTATGTTCAAATTTTTTGACAAAAACAGTAAGTGCATCCTCAAGGAAAGAAGATGGCTTTTCACGACACATGACAACCCCCCTTATCCGTCTTCCCTCGTGAATGAGAATTTGATATTTTTCATATTCAAGACGCCGTAATTTTCCCTTTACTCCAATCTGGGTTCCCATCACATTGATGGCTTCAAGAAGACCGGAAAGAAGTGTGGTATCTAAATGTTCATAAGCGAAGGTTTGTGAAAATATTTTGATACCCCTTTGTTTATAAATGACTAAAATATGGGATAGATTTGTTAAGTCTCCAATTTGAGATTTAAGTTGGGCAGCACTCAATTTACGGATTTCTCGTCCTCGGAAATACTTTAAATAAACAAAAATAAGGAGTACTACAGTAATTGTAATTAATATTATCCCGCTCAAAAGATCTGGTTGAATTTTCGCTCAAACTCCTGAAAGCAAGTAAAGGATTTTTATTTTAACCAAAATGTTTCAAATAAATTTGGACGCTCATAAAACAAAAATCTATCTAGAAAATGAACTTTTAAATTCCGAGAATTAATTTTATTAGATACTAGGAATGTTGTTGAGAATAAATTGACGTTAAGAGAGCCAAAATTGCCAGGTGGGATTCTTTCAAAAATGGGAGAGTCTGTGATCGAGATTTTAACGAAATACAGTCTATGTAATAGTTGTTTAGGGCGTCAGTTTGCGCTCTTAGGGCATAATATCACAAATTTTAAGAGGGGAGAAAGTCTCAAATTTTACCTTACACTCATCGGAAGCGAGCTTAAAGAGTTGGAAGAAATTGATGCCGCAATCGACTTATTAAAGCTACTTGCAATTCAAGGAGGTTTCCAACCTGCAATTACCACTCTACAGCAGATGAAGATCACCATTGAATCATCCAATCCGTGTTATATTTGCGGAGGGTTTATGGAAAAATTTGAAAGATTTAAGGATCTGATTCAAAAGCGATTAGCAAAAATAGAATATCGAACCTTTTTAATTGGATCCAAAGTTCCAGCAAATATAGTGGATAAAGAGGATGCGTTGAGAGGGGAATTTCATATAAAATATGGCGAATCAATAAAAGGGGAATTGAACCGGCAAATTGGAAAACGGTTGCAATCCGTAGAAAAAGAAGTAGATTTCGACGCGCCAGATGTCGTAGCTATATTCAATCCTGTAACTGAAGAAATAGAATTAAATATAAATCCACTTTTTATTTATGGTCGGTATCGGAAGTTACAGCGAGGTATTTCTCAAACGCGATGGATTTGTTGGAATTGTGAAGGACAGGGTTGTGAAGAATGTAATGGAACGGGATTAAAATATGAGTATTCCGTAGAGGTTTTCATTTCAGAGCCTATTTTAAAAGCTTCTAAAGGAATTGAATATAAATTTCATGGCGCGGGCCGTGAAGATATTGATGCGCGGATGCTAGGGAGTGGGCGTCCCTTCGTTGTTGAAATAAAAGAGCCTCAGAAGCGATTAATCGATTTAGAATCATTGCAGCACCAAATCAATGAAGCAGCCCAGAGGAATATAGAAGTTTTAGATTTAGAATTTTCAGATCGGGGAACAATCCGTAATTTAAAGGCCCTTGCACAAGTACATGAAAAAACTTATCGATTGATTATCGAAACTCAAGAACCTGTATCTTTAGAAGCGATCGAACAAGCTGATAAAGCACTCACAGGGGCAATCATCCAACAGAAAACGCCACAGCGAGTGCTCCACAGGCGGGCTGATAAGATACGTGTCAAAAAAGTATATGACTTTAAAACCACTCAGAACGAACCAAAAAAATTTGAAGTAATTATTCGATGCCAAGGAGGTTGCTATGTAAAAGAATTAGTCACGGGGGATGATGGGCGTACTCAACCCAACCTCAGTGAGCTACTTAAAACTAAAGTATCCGTCTTAGAATTGGATGTTTTAAATGTGGATTCATAAGCCTTTATATTGGGGGAAGAACCATAAACATTACACGAAATCAGCTATTATTTGAAACAAAAGAAATTCTGAACAAGTATAATTTACGTGCTTTTAAGAGGTTTTCACAGAATTTTGTAATTGAGCCAAAACTGATTCAATGGCACCTTCAATATTCGAATTTAACAGAAAACGATATAGTAGTAGAAATTGGAGCAGGGTTAGGAACATTAACGAAATTTTTAGCAGAACAAGTGAAGAAAGTAATTGCTGTTGAAAAGGATCTAAAATTTATTGAAGTTCTTCATGAAGAATTAGCCTCTTATAATAATATCGAAATTATTGAAGGAGATATACTCAAATTAAACCAAAATATTTTTGAAGGAACGAAAATTGTTTCAAATCCACCCTACAAAATTTCATCACCATTAACTTTTAAGATAATTCAATCTTCATATCTTATTTCTGTGATGAGTTACCAAAAAGAATTTGCAGAACGAATGGTTGCGTCCCCTGGGTCCAAAAAGTTTGGCCGAATTACCCTTGGAGTTCAGTATTATGCAAATGTTGAATATTTAAAGGCTATTCCAAGGAATTTTTTCTATCCCATGCCAAAAGTCGATTCCGCATTAATTCGCCTAACTCATTGTGAGCCGCCATTCCGTCTTGAGGACGAAAATGATTTTTTCGAGTTTGTGCGTCACATTTATTCTTTTCGTAATAAAACTGTAAAACGAGCTCTATCCCTATATCTAAAGCATAGCGAACTTAAAGGAATTCAACAAGGTGAGCTTAAGAATTTATCACTAGCAGGGGAGCGGGTGTTTCGTTTATCCCTCCAACAATTTTATGAGTTGTATAAATTTATCAAGGCACTGAAGGACGATTAGAGTTGGGAACGATTTTAGAATATCAAGGTCTGAAATTAAAAATTGAGGAAGGAGTTTATGAACCAAGCGATGATACTTATCTTTTAGCTGAAAATTTAAAGGTAAAAGTAGGGGATATCGTTTTAGAAATTGGGACGGGCAGTGGTTTAGTCAGTTTAATTGCAGCAAAAACCGCAAAGAAGGTCATTGCCATTGACATCTCTCCTATTGCAATTGAATTGGCACGTTATAACGTTAAAATTAATGAGTTAACAGAAAAAGTTGAAATTAGGCAAGGGAATTTATTTAATCCAATTCGTAAAGGAGAGAAATTTGACCTTATTCTTTTTAATCCCCCATATTTACCTGAAAATCATAGCCCAGAGCAAAAAAATTCTGATTGGCTCGAAAAGGCGTGGAATGGGGGAAGATCTGGACGGAAAATAATTAATCCTTTTATTAAAAAATGCATATTTTTTTTAAATCCAGGGGGTCGAGTGCAAATAGTACAATCTAGTCTTTCAAATATTTCAAAATCCTACGATCTCTTGAAGAACCAGGGATTTCATGTGGAAATTAGCGCCCAAAGATCATATTTCTTCGAAAAAATAGTTCTGATAGATGCATGGCTCACAAAAAAATGAAGATTAGAATTCAAAAAATTAATACTCTGGCGCTGGAGACCACTCAGGCCTAGTTGAAATTACATCTAAGGGGGTTTCTTCTTTAGGTGAGGTTTTTCTACTGCGATACCACAGAAAAACGGATATCGCGATAGTAGCAACAATACCGACAACGCACACCAATGTTATAATTTCAAGAGCAGTCCAAGTTCGAATTTTTTCAACGAAAGTTATGGATGTATCTGAAAGAATTATATACTCCTGCTCCTCATTATTTTTGAAATCCATAACTTCGACAAATAGATAATAGGTGCCGGCAGAGGCATTATACGAAATATGTTCGACATTATCAATATTGCTCGTTGAGCTAGATATGAGTTGACCACCTGTAGTTTCCAGTCGCAGATCAATATTTGCCAGGTTGCTAAAATAGATATAGTTAAAATCCGTCGAAGCATATCGATTCCAGACAACGGTCGTATTAATTATTTGTGGAGTGGTGAGATTAAGGCTGTATTTACATATACCATGTGATGGTTCTAAGGTTTCATTCTCGAAGTTACCCGTTTGGAAGAAATTCCAAACACTGCCCATATCTACTGCACCAAAGCCATAATAATAATCATAGCCGGAAGTTCCAAGATCATAAGCGGTGTGTAAGAGAACGCCTTTTGTCGTGAGTGCATACCAATCCGAATCAAGTGAAGCATGGTTAATTTCAAGGTATTGTAAAATAAGCGCTGCAGCTCCCGCGACGTGCGGGGAAGCCATACTTGTTCCACTTTTAAAAGCAAAGTCAGGGTTAGCTCCTTCCCAATTATGAATAGTAGACCAAATAATGGTGCCAGGTGCTGCGATATCCGGCTTCTTCCGTCCATCATCAGTGGGACCAACGCTACTCCCAGAGCTTATAGACCAGGTGGCTGGATTCAAACTGTCAGCATCATTAAAATTCGCAACAGAAATGCAATTTAATGCATCCCCAGGGACTTCAATGGATTGGGGAAAAGGTCCACCATTACCTGCCGCATTCACCCAAACGATATTATAGGAAGAAACAATCGCATCGATAAATTTGGCCAAAACAGAGTCGCCATCAGCTGTCACACTGGCTGTTCCCGCACTCAAATTAATGACATCGGCAATATGTGAGGTATTAAGGAGTAACCACTCGATGCCACTGACCAGATTTGATGTATCTCCAGTCCCTGAGATATCCATTATTTTTACATTAACTAAAGATACATTTGTTGCAATTCCATGGTAAGTGGTATCATTACTTGCGATTATCCCTGCAACATGGGTGCCATGCCCATCAAGATCATCTGTTGGCTCGCCTAGCACGAAGCTACTTTCATTTATCACTTTTCCAACTAAGTTGGGATGGGTCTTATCAATTCCTGTATCACAGACTGCCACTACAATGCCAGTTCCATTATATGTGTAATCCCAACCAGGAGAGGTGGTATTTGTTACGATAGGTTGACTGTATTCTAGTTGAATCTGGAGTTTGTAATCTGGCTCAATTCGTGCGATTTGATATAATTCGGCTAATTCAGGTAGAGCATTGAGTGGTATTTCTACCAAAAGGGCATTGATAACGACATAGTGACGGAGGATTTTTCCATCTAGTGAGGAAATCAAAGGGACTAAATCGTTTTGCATTGGTAATACCTTCTTTCTCGTTTCATGATAGATTGTTTTACGTAACAGGACCCTATCCTGACTAGATGGGTTATCTCTTACTTGACGAGCAATTGTATTAGTGGGTTGTTCATTTAAAAGAATAAAACATTTAATTTTTTGTGTCAAATCACTTGTTTTTAGGAGCTTCTGGAATTTTTGAGAGATTTTTTGTTCGACCACATTGACTGTGGGGGATATTTCAGAGGTTAAAATGGAATTGTCGAAATAAGTGCCATTTTGTAATGAGATTGGAGTGAAATAAGTTGGAGATTTCGTTGGAACTTCAATGAATAGGAAGTATGGGGTAAAAAGAAAGATAAAAAGCAAACCTATAAAGATTTTTTGCTTCAAATTTTCCATAAGGCTCATCTTTATTTCAGATTTTTCTCAAAGTTCATCCTGATAATTACAGTTTTTTATGCATATATTTATTTTTTGAATTTTGAACAGCATTTACAGAAAGATAATAAGGAAATTTTCCTTTATATTTAATGAATCATATAAACGAATAAGACACCCAATTGCAGTAATTCCTTGATAGATGATGAGAATAAAATGGCTTTTAAAAGTTTAGGTCATAAATTTCGAATCTTTTCATTTTCCGTGAAAATGGCATTACGCAGTATGCGGTATCGCTCATTTAGGACTTTGTTAACAGTCTTAGGCATCTCCATCGGTATAACGACCTTCGTTGCTTTGATGAGCGTCGGCATCGGTATGGAAATGCAAGTTGCCAGTTTGATTAATACGTTTATGGGAGCAGGAATGATGGTTTCCTCCGACACTTCTTCCAATCGCCCAGCCGTCCCCCAAGAAGTAGCGGATCGACTCTTGGAAATTGAAGGAGTTAATGAGACCATCTGTGTAATTGAAGACTTCGTCCAAATAAGAGGGGAATTATTAAATTTAGTAGGGGTTGAAGCCGATAAATTATTGACAGCCATGGGAATAACTATAGAAGAGGGAGTTGATCTCATAACAGCCATAAATAATGGGACAAGTAATCCTGTACTTATTGATAAATCAGCCTCCAACATACTTGGTTATACTATTGGTGATAATATCATCCTTGCCAGTATGTTTGGAGGGGGATTTTTTGAATTTGAAATTGTCGGCATTACGTCTGCATTCCAAATCGATATTTCTTTTATTATGGCAGGGTTTGCCTATACTGCTTTGGAAATAATGCAGGATATACTTGCCACTGATATGGTCCAATACATAAGGGTTACTATAGATGATGGTTATGATCCAAATGATATCGCTAATGTGATTCGGGCGACATATCCAGACGCGGAGGTTACAACGAGTGAGGAAATGCTGGCGATGTCGGAACAAATAATGAACATGTTATTTGCAGTTCTGATGGCCATTGGGTCAATTAGCCTAATGGTTGGAGCTTTAATGATTACTAACACTACTATGATGTCCGTTCTAGAGAGAACCCGGGAGATCGGGATCGTTAAATCGATAGGGGGTAAGCGAAGCCACGTGCTTATAATTTTTATGACGGAATCGGTTTTGATTGCGCTAATTGGGGGTATTTTGGGGTGTATCTTCTCCGTGATTGCTGTTATGGGACTAACAGGAATCGTTTACTCGATGTATGGCTTTCCATTAGCATATAATCTTCAACCTTGGATCTTTATGGTGGGGCTTGGGATGGCCTCAGGCATTGGAGCGATAGCTGGAGCGATACCATCCTTTAGGGCTGCCAGCGTCAAGCCAGTTGAGGCCTTACGCTATCAATAGGAAAAGCTATTCTTCCTTTTTTTTAAAAAAATTCAAAGAATAACAGCCCTTTGAGTGCTCAAACAGCCCTCGATGAGAGCGTATATGATTTATAGCATCAATAACGATGCAAAGAATGCCCATCCCTACATAAAAATAAAAAAGAATCCAGAACCATCCAATTGATTTTGTTATTAGCCACCCAATTAACCCGGCGAGGGGTGCAATGAGACATATGGAACAAACCCCTAAAAACCAAGTGTGAAGCCACTTTCGGATTCTATTACCTTCGTTATGCATAACATATTTTTATTTGTTAATTCCTTTAAAAGGTATTGAAGCAATATAATAGGTATTTTGTAAAAAATAGGTGAAGTTTTGTGCCCGTTAATCTGTCTCCAGAAGCGATAGCCGCACGTCAAAGATATATGCAAGCTGGTTCGCTCGAGGAACAGATAAAAACCTTGCGGGAATATATTTCGGCAATTCCTAAGCATAAGGGTACGGAAAATTTGCTATATAATTTAAAAAAGCGACTTTCAAAACTACAATTTGAACAAGACAAGAAGTTAGAGCAGGTGAAGAAGGGAAGAGGAGCGGGTGTCACACCTTTTAG
>JABXJU010000011.1 GCA_013375405.1 Candidatus Helarchaeota archaeon | reverse complement strand
GAAGTGAATTGTGTAGGAACTAGAAACGTAGTTGAACTTGCTATTAAACATAAAATGAAAATTTTACATGCAAGCACCTGCTCATTGTACGGTGCAGAAAACTGTTCATTAGATTCTCCTTTAACAGAAGAATCTCATATATTTCCTATTGATTTTTACGGTCAAACAAAGTATCAACAGGAAAGATTTGTAACTGAATTAGCTGAGAACTATTGTATTTTTAGAGTGGCGACAGCTTATGGACTATCACCTCGTATGAGATATGATTTAGTATTAAACACATTTGCTGCAAAAGCCGCTAATAATGTACAATTAACTATATTTGGTGGAACACAATATAGACCTTTTATACATGTGAGGGATATAGCCCGGGCATATATTTATGCGCTTGAAAATGATTTAGAGGGAATATATAATCTCGCAAGTCAAAATTTAATGATTTTAGAAGTTGCGACCATTTTAAAAAACCTATATGAAATTAAATTTGAAATCACAGAATTAATCTATGATCCCAGAAATTACATAGCAGATAATAAAAAACTACTTGCTACAGGTTTCGAATTCAATTGGTCTGTTGAAAAAGGAATCAGAGAAATGGTCGAAAATAGTCAGGGCATTGATTATAGAGAGAGATCATATCATAACAAGAAATTGATGGAATTATTGCAAATTGATGAGAGCAAGATACTTATTACGGGTGGAACGGGACGTCTTGGCAGCGCCTGTAAGAAAATTATGCCACATGCGCAATATCCTCCTCGATCTGAACTAGATATACAGAAAAATGATACTATTATTAATTATTTTGAAACTCAAAAAGTAGAAAAAGTTATTCATCTCGCTGCTATGACTGGTATTCCAGAGTGTGAGAACAATAAAGCCGAAGCTTATGATGTGAATGTTAATGGAACACGAAGATTACTAAAAGCAGCATCAAAAAGTGGCAATGTTAAACATTTTATATATGTTAGTACTGCTTGTGTCTTTCCTGGAAACGATGTTAATTCCATAGAAAATGAAGATAACACACCTGATCCAAAAAATTATTATTCTCTCACTAAGCTTATGGCTGAGGAAATTGTAAAAACATACAATTCACCCCACATGAAAGTAACAATTGTTAGAACAAATTTTTCTAGTATGCCCTGGCCTTATCCTAAAGCTTTTACCGATAGATATGGAACATATTTATTTCCACAGGGGGTAGCCAAGGGATTGAAAGATGTGATGATATATAAACTAGACAATCTTATAATCCATATTTGTGGTGATAGGAAAATTTCAATGTATGAATATGCAAAAGCGGGGGGCAGTAGTGTAGAACCAATGACTCTAGATGCTTATAAAGGGCCTCCTTTAACGGTAAATATGTCTTTAACAAGTAAATATTGGAAACTCTATAAATTAGAAGATAGTGATTATAATGATTCTCTATGATTTCAAATTTAAAACAAATATTATCCTTTCTTACGATTTTTAATGGTCCTTTTCATTATTTTTTCAAAATCCTTTACTAAAATTGTCCAATCGCGTTTTTTAACATAATTCAATCCCCGCTTGCCAATTCCTTCGATTTTATTATTTTCTTTTAGTTTTAAAGCAATTTGAACTAATTCTCCAACATTATCACAATATAAAATTCCATTATTTTTCCCAAATTCACGGAAAACTCCTGGTAATTTAGTAGATATAACAGGTTTGCCAGCAGCCATATATTCAATTAGTTTTATTGGAACAATATTCATCATTATTTCGTTCTTATACGCTGGTAAGATACAAATATCTGCGGCAGATAAATAAATAGGAATTTCGTCATATGGAACTTGTCCAGTTACAATTATTTTATCGGTTTTCTTCGATAGAGATAATAAATATGGGTATAAATCTCCACCTCCAACTGCGAGCAATTTAGCTTGTAATTTCGGATGTTTTAAAATATATTCTGCTAATTCTTTTAAGCCAGAAAACTCATATAACCATCCCATGAAAAATAATATTAAATCGTCTTCCTTAATACCTAATTTTTTCCTGATTCTACTTCGATCCTTAGATTCTTGATATTTTTTAAAATCTACCCCTGCTGGAACAATAAAGGTCTTTTCTGGCGAACCCCCTAATCTAATAATGTAATCTTTTAATCCCTTATTAACTGTTATAATCAGATCTGAATGTTTGATGATAAAAACTTCTAATACTTTTGCGAGAAATAAAAAATATTTGGGAATATAATCTGATGCTATAGAATGAATAGAATCAATAACATGATAAATAAAAGGAATACGATAAATTTTAGATAAAATTAACCCACAAAATGTATTTAAAATGGTCTGACCAACGATTACCTGGATTCTTTTATTTTTAATGATTTTATTGATTGAGATAGTATGAAATATCGGTATAGTCATTTTATCTAAGAGCGGAATTTTAAGAATTGGAGGTCTTTTTACCTCTATCTTATTATTAGCTACTACATGGGAAATATTTTGAAATATTTTTTCTTTCTGAAAATAAGATTTCTTTTCGTACTTATCCCATAATATTTCAAAATCTATAACCCATATTGAATATCCTTTACGTCCTAATCGCTCAAAAATATGATGTTGTTGATGGGGACCCCGTTCAATCCAATCAGTATCTTGAATTACTAAAATGTTTAACATACTCATTTCTCAATCATGAATAATGAATTTAAATTTTAATCTCTCATTTGACAAGATAAAGTGAAGTTTCGAAAGTTCCATCAGAGTACGAAAAATTTAGTGTATAATATGAAGTATTATTAATATATTGATAGATGGGAAGCGAAAGAGTTTCAGGGAAATGTTCAGAGAGAATTATGTAGGAGATATTTAGAGTTTGAATATAATTATAAATCGCTATTTCGGTATCTCTTGTAGTAAGTGCAAAATACTGGAAATTACTATTAGTATAAAATTCTAGTTGAGCGAGCGAATTGCTTGGGGCCATAATTTTAGTGCCCTGGGTGCTATTTATATTAAACCACGTACTCATGCGATAGATGCCACCGTAAGTTGTGGATCGCTTGACGATGAGACTTTCACCGATAAAAAGTTCAGTGGTAATAAACCCTGCCAGTAAAAGCACTAATGAGAGTGCGACAAGAGAATTTTTGGAAAATTTGAAACGATGAACCGAAAAACGAAATTTTCGGAAATGTTCAATGAAAAAATGGCTAATAAGGAGGTAAAACGCAGGGAATGCAGGGAGTAAATAACGATATAATTCGGATTCACCGTAGAATGAGAAAAAAATGAAGACAATCGCAATCCAAGAGAGAAGAAGAATATCCCCTTTCGAATGCTTTTTGATGGAATAAATAAGTATGATTCCAAGGACAATAGAAAGGAGAAGCGCCCAGAAGATATTCAAGAAAAATGAGTAGAAGATATAATAGAATGGATTAGTAGAGCCCGAAAATAATACTTTTAAAAAATATGAAATTTGATTGAGTGGTTGAAGAGCAAGAGCAAATTGGCTGAGGAGTAGCGTGACAGCGACAAAAGCAAATATCACAAGAGTAAGAAGATAATAGAGTAATGCTTTTTTAGAAATCTGCTTCAGGTAGATATTGATAATTAGAAAGGAAAATATAATAAGATAGATAAGGATTCCAGGGTACTTAACCAATACTGTGATTGTTGTGGCGATACCTGCCCAGATATACCAATGCCATTCCTCAGAATGAATACCTCGAATAAAAAAATAGATAGAAAGTATGAAAAAAAAGGTGAGTGGTCCATCAGCAAGCGCCCTAATTGTCCAAAATCGATGGATGAAAGAGATACTCAGCAAAAATGCAGAAAGTAACGCCTTTTTCTCATTTTTAAAAAGTTCTTTCCCAAGAAGATATGTTAGAGGAATCGTAAGAGTGCCCAAGAGGACTGAAATAAATCGCCCTGCAAATGCAGAAACTCCAAAAAACGAGTATAACGCTGCAATAAGCGGAGATAGAATTAAACTATTATGATAATAGAGAAATGTTGGAGGAAAACTTCCATAATAAAAATAACGAGCACCAAGAAGGAAATTTGCCTCATCAGGAAACAGACTAATATCGAGGTTCCCTTGGAGGGCAAAACCTATTATAAGCGAGGTTAATCGTAAGAAAAGTCCAAAGATTGTTATTAGTAGGAGTATCCAATATTCGCGTCTCATAAAGATGCCCAGAAAAATATGATAGAAAAACAAAAGGAGAAAGGGTTATTTGAAAGTTTTATCTACGCGCGCGAATAATTATAAATAGACAAATTCTTAAAATCGAAATATAGAAGTTGTGTTGCGGTAAGATAGAAACGAAATCAGGGACGAAAGTATGCAAACTGAAGAAAAAATCAGGGAAAAAATTGAGGAATTCTTTGAAAGGACGTGTATTTATGAGTATCTTTTCAAAAAGGGTGAGCCCTCCGAAATTGAGCAGATAAAGAAAAAAACTCCTATAGGAACTTGGAAAATTGAGTCAGTGGAATTAGGATATTTCATTAATTCGGAGGATCAGGTTGTTGTAGGGATTCTTGATATGAAGGATGATGAAATCTATCCGATTGTCGCCCGGATTCTCACAGAACGAGCCAAAATAATTAAATAATAGCGCTATTTTAAGAATAGAGAAATCAATAGAACTTGATGAGGTATGGCTTCGGAGAAAGATAGTGATACGCCGAAACTCGCGGACGAGTCTAATCCCCTAGTATCTCCTCCTACATCGTTCAAGGAATTTCTCTTCCATTCAATGAATTATGATCTTTGGCTTGGGGTTTTAATCGTGCTAATTACAATTCCTATCGCTCTTCTCGTCCCAGAGAATGCCTTAGAATCAGGGAGTGGCCTTTTAATAGTTTTAGGAGTGGTTCGATTAATTATTGGCACTATTTTCTTGCTTTTAATACCTGGCTATGCAATATTCACAATTCTATGGCCAACCAAAGAGAAAGAGGATTTAACTCGATATGGGCTTGCATTCGGCTTGAGCCTTGCTGTTATACCGATTCTTGGGTTAATATTGAATTTTACCCCTTCGGGATTAACTCTGATTTCCATTCTTACTACCGTTGCCGCATTTACGTCAGTAGTTTTATGTATAGCTTTCTATAGGCGATTTCAGAAAACATGTCAAAAAGAGTGAATGATATAATTATTCGCTTACAATAATAGAATCGAGCATGTCATCCAATTTAGGGCGGGGGGCGCGTTCGCCTGGGGCCGCAGCGACAATTTTGATGTCTGGCACATCATCCGATATGGCTCCGCCACTACGAGCTCGTGCCCCTGAGGGAAGTCCCACAGGCAATTTATTAACTATTTGAGAAACGATTTCAGAAGAGATTGTTTTTATTTCCTCTGATATCACATTTTTTATTTCAGAAATGATAGTATTGGTATCAATTACAGGCGCTTCTTGCGTACTTTGTGGTTGACTAGATCTCAATTGCTGAATGCCTTCTTTAAGGACAGTTCGTAGTTCAGTGATGATATTATCCGATAGATGAACTGATTGACTGGGAACGGGAAGCTTAATAACTTGACTAGCGAGGTCGGGTTCAATTTCGACGCGAGATTGTTGTTGAACAATTTGAACTATTTTTTCAATTAAATTAAGAATTGGCTTTATAGGTATATTTCGCTGGGCACCAAGAGTTTCAAGGAGATTTTGAGCGTTTTCTATTCGTTGGAGGTCATTTTTAGTGAATCCTTGAAAAAATAAAGAACCCATCTGTCGAATATGTTTGATTTCGAGGAGCCCCAATGTTTCTTGGACAATAGACATCTTATTACATAAGAGGGCATTCAACATTTTTTGGAGTAATTCTAATTCTCTAGTGATGCCTTTTGAAAAACTGGCAGCCCGATCATGAAATCTCATTGCCAAATCGAATTCATCACTTATTTCATAGATGGTTGCCAAATGTTGGCAGGATTTAAGTAGAAAAAAAGGGCCATAAGGAGCAAATTCTTCTCCAGTCGGATGGCCTTTTGCAATAATCTTTATAAGCGTTTGGATTAGTTCATTATTTAACTGTTGGATCTCACCGATATCGCTATTGGCTCTTAAGATGGTTAAAGCGCCTGCATAGAACTTAAATCCTTCCTGAAAAATCTGTTTATCACCAGTTTTGGCCCCTTTCAACAACGATACTCGCATTCCATTCTGAAATCGTCGAACTGCAACTAAATAATTAGTATCTATCGCTCCAGGTGCACTAGATCTCAATCTGGGTTTCAGAACATCCTCAAACTGTACTTCCAAATTTGATAATTCATGGAGGACATTCTCTACTTCGTTTTCCAGCTTTGAAACTTCGTCATCATCCTCTGCAGGCATATTATGCACCATGGAATGTATTTGAGATAATAATGTACACCGCCCAATAAACACTTTTTCCTTTGGGCTAGACAGCAAAAAAAGAGAAGATAGGCTTAGATTTGACTTTGGGCGATCAGTTCAAATCCTTCAGCGTTGGAGAGGACGGGGTCTTCAGGAATGACGGCTTTATCGCCTTCTGCGACCAATTTACGGGCGATGATTTCCGATCGGATTTGTTCTCCAAAAGTGTGGGCACCTCCACCAGTCACAATATAGTATTCAATGAAGGCATCCGGAGGTAGAGTCGCAATTAAGCGCATCACTTCATCAATGATGATTTTTGCGATTTGGATGGCGTAGTGATTCTTTAACTCGGTTATTTCATAATATTGGCCACCAATCATTACCTGAGTTTTTCCTTTCATAATAGTTGTCATCAGATCGAAAGGTTTGATGATTGCACCTGTCTTATCTTGTAAAGCTTTTGCCATGCGGCTGGTTAAAGTATCGGTGGCTTCGATTAAGCTGCCTGAAGCAGTCCGCATGGGACGGCCTTGGTACATGGTCAAAATATCAGTCGAACCATGTCCAATATCAACGATTACAGCATCTACAGCTGTTTCCTCACCTTTATCTTTAAGAATTTTATAGTATGTACCATAAGGTTCTGGCATTACAAGAGTCTTTAGGACCTTTGCTCGAAAATTAAATTTATCATTTGTACTGTCATTTTTAACACTAATTTTTAATTCGCCTTTCATCATCCGACTCAAATTTTTCATTACTTCTACTCCAGTGGCTACAGGGACTCCTGTTGCGACAACGAATTCCTGTTCAGGTCCTTCCATTAACAAGGACAGCGCCGCTTTTACTGCAATAAAAGTATCTTCAGCACTTTTCATCTGCCCTTCACTTGCTAAAGCTAAGCGGACTTCACTTTGGAGGCGTGCTAATTCACCGACATACCATTCATTGTTACCCTCAGTTAATACTAGATTATGTTCGAGTGTCTTGTCGAGACTCATGCCCGTCCAACCGGGATTTGGTTCTCCAATGATGCTCGGGATGAGGATTTTTTTCGATCCACAGCAAATTTTTATCGTACTTGTCCCTAGATCCATTCCTACATAGGTTGCCATAATCTCACATCTTAATAATTATTAGTAGTTGTTTTTTTTAGTACTTATCACTTTATATTTATTTGTGGTTTTTTTTGTATTTCCCTTAAAAATAAATTGATTCTATAGAATAAAATAAATAATTTGATTCTTAAAAATAGGATTATAGCTGAATTTAAAAATTGCAAAAGTCATGGTGATAAGAATAGTCATACCGATTGGCATTGATATTGGCGGGAGTGTCAAGGTCTTAAGCGGAACACAGAAATATATGATTCCAAGTATGATTGGAGCTCCGAATCCGGGTTGGAGTGGTATTTCACCCAACAAGGAATGGTTAGAGAATCTTATTTTAATTGAAGACGAAAAGATCTTCTATATTGGCGAACTAGCACGCCTTCAAAGCGAACTTAAGAGATTGATCGTAAAAAAAGGTAGAGTAGAAAACTTGGATGATGTGTTCCTGATAGTAAAAGCTGTTTTATCGCTATTAGATTTGCAAGAAGGACAAGAATTGGTGATTGCTACTGGTGTCCCAATCGCGACAAGTATGGATTTAATGAAACAAATGAGTGCTGCATTAAAAGGGGAGTATAACATTCATATTCGTAATGATGCTACTTCCGAAGAAAAAAAATTATCTTTTCAAATTCTTAAAACCTTGGTTATGCCAGAGGCATATGGGAGCTATTATTATGTAGTTTCTGAATCCGAAGAACAAGTTGCAACTGATGCAATTGTAGTTTCTTTAGATTATCTAACAGAAGTACTAACCATTTATCAGGGAAGACCGATGCGACTTGCCTCAGGGAATCTTATGGAAGCATCACTTGCTGTTTTAGCCAATAAAATCGCCCTCTCGCTCCAAAAAGCCTCGAATCAAATTGTGAGTCCCCTTGATCTCCTTCCAAATCTCCAACAAAATCGGAATCAGGTGAATATAAAGGGGCAAATTTATGACATTACTGAATCCAAGGAGTATTTTATTCGTGAAATAGGGTTTGCGATTGCAGATCAAATGAAAGTCTTAATTGCCAGTCTTCCTCATGATGCACAGATTGAACATTATATCATAACGGGGGAAGGTACGAAAATTTTTTGGAAAGAAATCGAGTTGCATCTGCTTGAAGAAGGGATTATTGAAGATATTGATAAGGTTCTTATCCCAAAAGATCCTATCTTTACGAATGTGATGGGGTTTGAAAATCTCGCTAGTAAAACATTAATTCGAGGATCGGAATAAGTTATTAAAAAGGGTTTACTCCATGTCGTCTGAAGAATCTATCTCAATAGAGATTGCTAAATTAAAACAACAGGTTAAAGGGGTAATTGGTAAAGTAAATACCCTCAAAGACCAACTACAGAATCGTGAAATTACTTTAGAGCAATTTAAAGATAAAAAAGAAGTTCTTGAGAATCAATTACGGAAAATTTTGGAACAAATTTCAAAATATAAAGAAAAAGGTACCGTAGAGACGCGGAAAGATGCACATATAGCTGAAGAAGCCAATCGATTGATGTACGAGTTTCAGACTGAATTTTCCGATTATATCTCTAAACCAAAAGTATATATCTCGGCAAGCCTTGATGATCATTTTATTTTTGATGTAGATTATTCGAATTATCCTGGAAAACCTAACCTTATCTATCCTGATTCACTCAAGAAACTTTTTCTAGTTCCTTTTGACACTAAAATTTCAGTTCTCAATAATTGGTCCTCCCAAAATCCTTCCCATATTGTAGAAATCTTTTATGAAATTGAACATATTCTTTTAAGCATCTTTAAAAGCGAAGTAATAGAAGAACCCAATATAAATCAACAGATTATCCAAAAAATTTTACAACGTCGGAAATTTCTTGAATCGGCAGAATATGAATTAGAATTAAGAAATACACGAAATGCTATAGACCTCTATCAGAAAGTAATTGAAATCAGTTATGAACTAGAAGATTTTGAACGTGCAAATAAATATTCACAAATAATTGCTGAACTTAAAAATAAACTTCAAAGCTAACCGAAATAGCTATCTTTTTATTTTTGTCCAACTGTGAGGATATTATCAAATATAGGATGGGCGCATATGAAATATATGCATCAACTTTATAAGTTCGTAGTTAGAATATTAAGCTTAGAACATATGTCAATCCATTTATGTAGGGAATTTTAAAAAAGATATCATGACGTTGTGATGATTTATGGCGAATAATAATACTGTGGTTGGTTTGGCAATACCTTACTTCATTTTAATTGTATTTACTTGGTTCACTGCGGGATCTTTTGACTATACTCTGCGTGTTCCATGGCTTTGGACAGTTAATGGTGCCATGTTTATATTTTTTGGATGTTTATTTTTTGTTCCAGTTTTTGTTCTTACTATTATTTTTGCAGCGACGAAAGATAATTCCGTTGAGAGTGTTGCTTTTGGACTGGCAATCCCGGGATTTTTTCTTACTATAGGCGGTACCTTAATTGCCCTTTATGACACTCTCATTAATTACATAACTCCAACCCTCTTACTTGTCTTTTTATTGCCACAGATCATCATAGCATTTGGTCTATTTGCCCAACGGAATATCAATGAACGGAATTTCCAACGGACTGTCCCCGCAAGACAGTACCCCCGCTCTTTTCAAACAATCCCCCGCCAAATTAGGCGAGGCGGTGTGAGAATTTCTAACGAAATTCGCATGGCAAGTACTTATGGGCAAGCGGTTAAAAAATGTGTCCAGTGTGGTAGCACTCTTGATTTGAAAACACAAGTGTGTTATTTTTGCGGTTCAAGACAACCCGTAGTACACACAAGACCAAGACCAGCCAGGTCACCTCCAGCTGCAAGACCCTCATATTATCAGAGAACTCAAGCACCTATGGCCGGTCAAGCTTTCAGCTTCTGTCCAAATTGCGGCGCTCCAATAATTCCTGGACATATGTTCTGTACTCAATGTGGTGCTAGTTTAGATTAATTTTTCCTACTTTTTTCTTCGATATTTTTTCACCAACTATTTTTTATTTATTTGAATCAATTTTCAATTTTTTTTCCACAATTTGTACAAAAGAAGGTTCCCTCTCTCACTTCAGTACCACAATTAGCGCAATATTTTTGCGTGGATTCAACAAGTTCATAGCCACATTGAGCACAGAATCTAATATCTGTGGGATAATCACTTAGATTCGTCTCACAGGCTGGACATATTCTGAGATGTATATCTAGTAAAATATCTTTGAAGGTAAGTTGATTCATTGATTTGATGAATTCAGGAAGTTTTGAGTGAATTTTGGACGTAAAATCAACTTTATCTAGATATTTAAACCAGATTTTTACATATTTTTCTTTTAATTTATTCAATTCACTGCTGGATAATTCTTTCTTCTTTGCCTTTTTATGCCTCAAAGACCTCCAGAGTATTTTTTTTCTCTGCCAATCGGTATTTTTGATGGAGACCGAATAATATTGGTAAATAAATTCACTAAGAGGCGTTTTGGGCAATTCCATACTCCATTTAATAATTCCTTGTTCAACAATACGTCGCCGTTCTGGGACTTCAGCAATTTGTGAATTTTCTTTCCAAGATCTCAAATATACCTTATGTAATTCATCCAAAAGGGAATTAGTCTCAATTTGGATTAAGGAGCTAATAGTTAATTTTCCTGAGTAATGAAAATTTACAAAATGAAGGAATTTCAAGAAGGGATCTACTTTATTTTTCGCAAATAAAAAGTCCGGGAGCACAATATGTAAATCAAAGGGATAAGTATTACTCTCAAATTCGAGAGCCGGGATTAACATGACAGTTCCGCGTAATGTTACGGATGTCAATGCATATAATTTTGCAATAGAAAGCATCTTAATCATTCTAAAAGTATTAAGACCATTCCATCTCTGTCAAATTCAGCTGAATTTTTTCTAAACGGTCTAGAAGTATGTCCAAATCGATTTTATTTACAATTTTTTCTAATTTTTCAACATCTTCTTTAGATTTTAGTTCCTTTGCAACGACGATAGCCTGTGTATATAATTGATGTGCTTGTTTTAATTCATTGTTTGCACGTCGTTTCCGGGCTCTGTTGCGAAGAGCACGCAATTCGAATAATTGTGAGTCAATATCATCATTACTGCTCCGCATGTGCTTCCACCTCTTGCATTTTTTTCTTATACTTGAGATAGTTCTTTTTATCTTTTAATTCCTGAGAAATTTCCACAATTGATTCATAGAGACTGAACGCTTCCTCGAAGTCACCTTCATTTTCTGCATTTCTTGCTAATCCAATGAGTTTTCGACGACGCGCCATTTTATCTCGGTCATCAATGACTTCATTTTCGAATTGAAAGATTTCAACAAGTTTTCTCTCAAGTTCCTTAAAAATATCTACTAAAGGGGGTGGTTTTTTTATTGACCACTTTTTAAGCGTTTTAAGTTCTGAAACAATATCTCCATCAAAAAAGTCAATAATCGTCTGGGGGATGAAAATATACGGTGGTTCGGGATATCTTGAACAATCTACATCAATATCAAAATGAGTATCCAGAGATACAGAAAAATATATTGTTGCAATTCCCGTATCTTCATCTACATCTGTTTGAAAATGTTTGGATAATAAATTAAGTTGCTCTAGAATTAATTTTTCTCTTTCATTTCTTACACTTAATTGATCTTTTAATTCTAAAATTTCACCTTTTGTTTTTTTGATTTCTTCAAGTAGATTTACTTTCTTACTTTCAAAATCATCCTGAGTAATATTTTTTGAATCAAAGTCCTCCTTAAAACTCTTTAACGCATTTTCCAATCTCTCGACGGCTTTAGTAAGCCCTGTTTTTGTAACCCTTTTCTCATTATTTACCAAAAAAAATCCTCATTTCAAATAGATTAAAATAAAACTATCTCTCATTTCTTTAAAAGCTTTTGAATTAACAAACAACGAATAAAATGAGTTGCACATAAAACAAGATTTAGCTTAATAAAAAGAAATTAGAGAATTTTATAGGATTTATGCAATAATTTAAAAAATAAAGAAATAATTGATTAGAGAAAAATATAATAATCTTATTTTGAACCTGGAAAAAAAGTTTTAGAGGGCATTGACAATTATATTGATTCGACACCCTTGATTGAAGGAATTCGTTGCTTGAGTAGCCTTTCAATTCCCATTTTTAAAGTCATCGTTGAATAGGCACACCCTGCACAGTGCCCTACTAATCTAACCTTTACAACATCATTCTCAATGCCAACTAGCTCGACATCGCCACCATCAGCTTGAAGGCTGGGTCGAATTTCATCTAGAACACTGGATACTTCTTCAACCGTTGCCATACACATCACCTTTTATTGTAATAATTCGAAATATTAAGGATATTTTGATATTTATGTTACAAATCGTAACATTATTTATAAAAATGCCGTTGAAAATTGCCATTGAATTTAATATCTATTTCATATTTGCGAAAAGATGAAAAAATATATTAATTAATGAAGTAGCTTGTCTTTGAATAAAAGGTGATTTTTCTGTCAGAAAAAGAAGAAAAGATAACCATAGGAACAATGTTTTGGATCCTAGTAATTCTTGCGATCGGTGCGTTAATAGTTCTATTTTTCTTTTCCGATACGGTTCATACTTTGTTAATGGCGACAATTGGGTGGATAGAAGCCTTTATAGGATGGGGTCCATTTGTGTTAGGTTTGGCCTTTTTTGGGATTATGGTCTTACAGTCTCTTGCCGTTCCCATTCCCTCTGAACTTTGTTTAGTAGCAGGTGGCGTTGCTTTTGCTGCATTATATAATACTGGAATTGCATTGGTAATCTCGGTAATAATTGGCTATGTTGCTTCTTTATTAGGCGCCTTGATGCTTTTCTACTTCGGCAGAAAGGGCGGTCGCCCTCTTGTTGTTAAGTTTCTTGGGGAATCGGACTTGAATTTTGTAGATAACTGGTTCCAGAAGTGGGGTGGATGGGCCGTACTATTTGGACGATTATTACCTGTCATTTTCTACGATCCCATTTCGCTTGTTGCCGGGGCAACAGATATGAAGGTGAAACACTACTTATATGGCACCTTAGCGGGTACTGTTCCACGAGCCTTTTTTTACTGCGGTATGGGTGTTGGTATTATTGCTTCAGTTACGCAAACCATATTTGACATCATCTTAATAATCATAGTTGTTGTAGGTTTGGTATTCCTCTTTGTCTACTGGCTATTATTCCAACGATATGCAAAAAAAGAGCAAGAAAAACGTAAAACAGACGTAAAAAAAGAGGAAGGAAGACCTGAACCAGAAACGGTTGCTTCTTGACTCCAATCTCTTACTTTTATTCAGTTCTTTTTAAAACATAACTTTCCGTTTCCTCATAATTTATCTTCCAATTCTTCTTCATATTTATCGCTTTCTTCTATCATTTTTTCAGGCTCAATGTATTGGAACCAAGGCACTCTTGGCACCACATATTTCTTAAAAATTATGTAGCATACCCAGACGCTAAGAATGCCCACCAAACTACCTACTAATACATCCAATGGGAAATGCCCACCAAGATAAATCCTGGCATATCCCATTAAAATCCCATAAATAATAGCAGAAAGACGGATCCAATATTTTTTAAAGAGAAGTACGAAGGGTGTGGCAAAAATAAAACCTGTAGTTGCATGCCCTGAAGGAAAACTGGCTCCATAAAATATCTCTGCAGGGTCAGTGAATAGATAATTTGCATTACTTAGAAGAACGGGATTCATGAAAGGCCGGTCTCGTCCAATAATAAAATTTAAACTCAAATATATCCCGAGATATCCAACAATAAAACTCACTATTATCAATAATAGCATGAAACGCATTGGTTGCAATGTAGAATATTTAAGAGAAAGAAATAGAAGCGTTAAGGCAAATCCTAGGTATAAATAAATTCCTAAACCAAACTTTCCTGGACCCCATGTAGAAAAGAATTTGAAAAATTCATCAAAAGGTGTCGGATGATCTGGATTGAGAGCCATAAATAATTGTTCATCTCCAAGAATGAGATTACCTGTTCCTATAATAAGCATTGTAGCGAGAAAAATGATAGTTATCAATACTAAAGCTAAAATACCTATTCTTTTTGCCCAATCCATAAAAAAGCACCTTCAAGATCGCGTTCTTTTTCTTTCTTCACTTATTTTACTATCATTATCTTATCTTTACATGATCCCCTAAGATATCAATTTTAAATTTACCTGCTAGCTCACTTGATTAATTAGCTCTCCAAACTCTGACAGAATACTTCAAACTTCTGAATTGAATGAAATATTCTAATCCTATAAGGTTTTTAAGGCACCATTTATTTAAGAATTCGCAGGAAGTGTATTTTTTCTTAAAAAAATTTAATAAAATTGTAAATTTGAAATGGTGATTACATAGCAGAGATAACTAATAGAAAACTTATTTATAGATTAGTTCAACGGGAATTGCGAGCTTTTTTTAAGCGTCTTGAACGATCATCTTCCCAAACTGATGAACCTCAGAATATCTGGGAAGGGAATTATTTTAGAGAACTAGATGAATATGTTGAGGAGGATAATTTACGCCTCCAAGAGATTATTAGAAATACGGTCAGGCACCACGCGAGGAACAGAAATGTTAATCTTCCCCCTATGAATCATCTTTATCGTGATAAGAATCTATTCTATTCCATCTTAGATGAAATGGACCTTCATGTAAGTCTGGCAATGCAAGTTATATTCATTCACAAAAAGTATGGCATGTTTGAGATCGATTTAAACGATTCTAACGTTCATTTTGTTCCATCACATTGTCTAGCATGTGATTTGAATTGCCCCAATAAAAGGAGGCATATCTGTATTGTACTTCATGAGAACACCTGTTCTGGTTGGGCTAATGTCGGTTTAGGTCCCACGGACTTCCTCCTGCTATCCAAGGCTATCGCCCTTGAAAATGATATAATACCTGTACATGTTAAGAATCAAATTAATCGAAGTATATATTGTCGACCTCCCGTCTCAACCTCCCCTGAAATAATTCAACAACTAAAAGATCATATGTTTCAGGAACTTGAACGCCTACAGGCAGCTAATATAAACGATAATAATTCTATTTTGAACAATATCAATTCTACTTTTGTCCCAAATCCATCAGTTATGTTTTATAATCCATCTCCACAAACCCCTCCTTTGAATATGACTAATCGAGCTGCCATAATGTGGGAACTGCGAAATCTTTTTCGACGCGGCCGTAATAGACGCGCTTAAGAGCACTACCCTCTCCAAATAAACCAATTGAATAGTAATACTCCCACTTCTACAAAATGAAACCATTATTTTTTATACTCTAAATTATCAAATTTATTATAGCATATTAGGGGATGAAGAACTTGGTAGAAAATAAAAAAGCAAAAAGAGAGCGTGAGATGCCACGTGCGCATTTATTGCATATTGGGTGCGCACTAGCAATCATACTTTTAATTGTTTTAGATATGGTATTCAATTTAACAACACGTATCTTACCAGGATTCTTCATACCATGGTATGTTTCGGTAGGCTTATGTATATTAATTTTAATATTCGCGCTTCTGTTCATTATCAAATCGCATAATGCGCTATTTAGCGGTGAAGATGACGCCCCCAATCACGTGATCACAGACGGTGTTTTCGACCAAGTAAGGCATCCTATGTACATTGGCATACTACTGATTCATTTGGCGTTCATCACTCTAACCATGTCATTAATTGCATTCGGGGCGTGGATCGTTGTTATTATAATATATAACAGGATGGCGTCTTACGAGGAAAAGGTTCTCGAGGAA
Source organism: Candidatus Helarchaeota archaeon (assembly GCA_013375405.1). Next base: position 22,330 of record JABXJU010000011.1, on the reverse strand, counting down.
ATGTTTGGCGACGAATATCGCGAATACAAAAAACGGACCTCAAAGTGGATTCCGCGGTAAGTTTCTTTCGATTGTAACTAATACGTGTAACTATGAATGTTTTGTCAATTATCATTTTTTTCACTTAAGAGGTCGCAAAAAGAAGGTAGGATTTTTTAGTTTTGCTTTTGGTCCGCGAACTATCCAAGTTAAGGGTCCATAAACGCTTTTTCCAATTTTATTAACAAGATCCTTATATTCATGCTGCTTAATTTCTTCTGTCAAGTCCCAATCTATTTGGTCTGTAATCCCTACTAAATTTGTGAAGCGATCAAAATTTTTATTATAAACTAACGCACCCGCTTCTATTTTTTCAGCCCTACTCCACTTAGTCATTTTTCGATATAATTCTACAAGGGCATTTTGAGCGTAGTCTTCAAACAATTTTAGTTCATCTAACCCTAATGCTTTATTTTTTCCCTTTTCTTGAGTAATTATTGCGGCAGAAGTGATTTTTTTGCTGTAATCAACAGGATCTGTGAATAATGTCCCCCAATCATTAAACCAAACTCTATTCATATCTTTAAGAGTAAAGGCAAATGCGATAACGGTGGTAGGAGCAGTTGCTTTTGTATTTGACCATGGCCATTGAGGATTTTTCCCATCATTTAGGCGAATTATTTCTCTTACAATCAATAATTCTCCGTTATCCATCTCATATGGACCATGATCACTTATTTTCATTCGAGCTTCACATTCATCCATAAAACAAAATACTTCAAGCTGAGCGGAAGTTCGTTTAATTTTAGTAAGTTCACTTTTAGCTGGAGTAAATAATTGTTGTTTAATAAATTTTAGATCATTTTTTGGCAAAACTCTAGCGTTTCCATCCATCTCTTCAATGGTCAACGCACCTGTCCCGTAATAGGTTTGGGCTAACCGCTTCCAAAATTCTAGGATATACTGAATTTCCTGAAATTTCTCGAGAGATTCACAATTCGAATCGTTCCCATGCTGGCAATAATAAACTGTTCTTCCAAAAAGTGGAAACATTTGAGCATCAAAAATTTGAAGTGGCGTTATTTCGGTGAATAATTTTTTTTCTTTTTGCCCAATTTCTTCTGGTGAAATTTTTTCACTGACCATTTTCAATTGTTGATAAAATTTTGCATACGAATTCAGGCAGGCAATTATTATGTATTCATTCACAGGAAAGATCTTTGATTCAACGATTAATCTCTTTTGGAATAAATTGTCAAAAGTTTTACTTAGCTGTCTTAGCAATTGATTTGTTTCACTTATGTCCATGATTAGAATCCGAACTCCTAATCGAGATTTATATTAATCCCAAAAAATTAATGATATATTATTATTTGGAAAAATTAATTAATTTTTATCTTTTAATACAAAAGAAAAAGCGAATTTAGGTAGATTCAAAATGATATACATTAATCTATCGTATTTTGATACCATAATGGGACCACAGACGCTATGTACCGTTCCAAAGCCCCCAGAAGAAGATATTGAAGAGTATGTTAATAGTCTTTTAAATATTTCAGAATTTATCGACCTCAAATTCTTCGTATATGTATCCTCTCCGCATTTTAAAACCTCAAATATTTATACCAAGATTCCAAGTGAGTGGGCTCGTGGTAAAGTGGAGATGTTGTTATTAAGCATCGTCCTCATTTCAGAAGATTTTAATCGTTTATTTGTATTTGAGGAGGTGCTTGAGAAAATAATTGATACAATAAAAGAAACTGATGGGGCGTATATGGCATTTTATACAAGAGAAACGGACAGAAAAGAAATTAAGGATATATATTCCAAAAAAACTGAGATTTTGGAATTACTTCAAGGATTTTTGCCTGAGATAGAGGAAATAATAGAAACCGCCAAAAGAATTCCAACAGATGGCGAAATTATCGAGACTGAAGAAAATCTTCAAGATGAATATGCCATATTACGCAAAGAAGAAACAATATTAGAAGCAGCGAAGAAACTTTCAGCTAGTCCGAGGATTTTAATTGGATATGTACTTGAGGATAAAAAGCCAATAGGGGTTCTTGACGAAGATGATATTCTAAATAGGGTGATTCTGAAAGGAAAAGACCCACTACTTATTAAAGTAAAAGATGTAATGACCAAAGATGTTGTTAAAGTAGATTCAAATGATCCCATTGAAGAAGTAGTCGATCTTATGATGGAAACAGGCATTCAAGCAGTCCCTATTCTGCAAAATGATGAATTTTTTGGTGTATTTACGATTTTTGATGCAGCTGGGCATAATCAGAATATTATAGAAATAATGGGAGAGCATTTACAGGAACTCTCAAAGCAAAAATTCGAAGATGCCAAAAAAATGAAATTGAAACTATGGTCATATATTCGAAATATCTCTAGAAATCGAAGACTCCAGCAACTGCAATAACAATTTTATGACTAGAATCACTTCTTATTTTTTATTTTCATATAACATTTAGAGTATGTCTGCTGTAATACTTCTTCATATTTATGTGTGAGGTCCTCCCAACTATAATTTTTGACTAAACTTTTTCCTAAGAGGATTTTTTCGTTTATTTTCTGCTTATTTGTAAGTATATAACGAATTCTATCACGTAATTCAAAGGGAGTATCAGCATAGAAGATAGCATTTTGCGCGATAGATTTGACTCCCGCGAGAGAAACGGATGCTACAGGACGCCCACATGCTAAATATTCAAAAAGTTTCATAGGAATCACACAATGTGTTAAATAATTTTTAACAAAAGGAAGAATACAAAGATCGCTTGCACAAATAAAGGATGGTAATTGACGGTATGGTATCCGTCCTGTAAAAGTAATATGCTTCAAAATATTAAACTGAGCTGCCATTTGTTTTATTTTATTTATTCCATAATGCCTTGAAGGTCCAATGAAAAGACAGTGAAGAAGGGGAAATTCCTCTTGTAAGAGCGAAATTGTATGAAAAATCTGAGGATAATTGATCCAATATTCCATTGCACCTACAAAACAAATAATTGGAGGTGCTATATTATATTTTTTTTGAATGATACGACCGTCATGGGACGAATTAAAAAGAGTATTATCAACTCCATTTGAAATAATAGTTACGTTTTTTATCTCTTTTCGTCTTATATACTGAAACAATGGCAATCCTGTTGTTATTACATAATCTGCATGACTTATATCATAATTTAATACAGATGTAAGTAAAGAATTCCCTAAATTTTTAAGAATTGATGGGAAGTATGTGATATAATTAATGTGATAGGGTTGAAAATCCACTAAATCAAAGACAATAGGGATAGAATTTTTTCTGGCTGCGCGAATAGCAAAAGGTGCAAATAGAAAATTCGTCGTAACAATAATTTGAATTTTATAAGTACGAATTAATCGGTTAAGATATGAATAAATAGAAAAGGCATTTAAAAAATAAAACATTAACATATTTTTCATGAATAATGTTGGAGGTTTATGCAAAACAATATTATTTTTAAGTCGATAAGATTTTTTTATTTCTCTTTGTTCATGTTCGAAATATATCACATGAATCTCATGGTTTTTTGCTAACCGGTGAAAAATTTTATGGACTCGATTTTGGAGGGCAGTAATCCAATCTAATTCAGGGATAAGCAAAATTTTCAGGTCTATTCCTCCGTTGGTCGGATTGTGGTGTGATTTTGTTGTTCCTCTGACCTCCGTGATTTAATAAGCCAATAAGTCATAGCAAGCCCAATTAAAATAATCGCTATTAAACCTTGATTCTCAAAAAGAGGCATTGGTTCTACTGCAGGCGTTATATCTTGAGGTGGTGAAATGTGGAAAATAACATAAAATGCACTGAAATTGATTGCTGTGGTGATGGGGTCTAGCGTAGGAGCACTTATTTCTAACCAAAAATAGGTATCAAAAGGCCAAAAGAGTTGAACGTATCCTGTAATCAAATCCATGAGGGGATGTGAAAGGAGAAGAAACGAGATTATAATTGCATGACTTTTCCACTGGGGTTTATATTTAAATGTGTAGAATAATAAAACTAGTGAAATTAGGCCAAGAACGAGGAGTGAATGAAAACCGGACCTATGAATCCCAAAAAATATATCAATATCATGAATCATTGCGAATGGGGCAAAATAAAGAACTATTTTTCGGTCAAATCCTGCAATAATTAAGGCGGCAGCGGGTATGAGCAGATGAATTAAAACTTCTGGCATTAAGTCCACCAAATTCAAATTATTAATTTAATAAATTTTATTCGGAGATTTTTCAATTAATAACGGTAATCAATTTATTTAAAAGGATTTAAACTGTTTGAGGTAGAATTTCTTTCACAGAAGTAGAGATAGCCATCTTCAAGATACGATAGAGCGTAAGATTCGCACTGATGATTCCAATCAGTAACGTAACTCCCATCGCCGAAAATAATAGAGTGAAGAATAACTGAACTGTAATAATTTGAGTCAGACTGATTTCAAGTGCTCCGATAGATATGAGACTCCCTAACATTATCCCAATTCCTCCTCCTAAAGCACCTGCAACTATAGAAATAAGAATGATTCTATAATTTATTAAAAAATAAATTTGTTGGTTGGACGCCCCTATTGATCTTATCGTTCCAATATGCCTTCTTGATTCCGAAACACAAGATGAGACCACGTTCATAATGCTGAATGATACGAGAATTGTAAGGATGATTGCTAATATATATACCACTGATTCAGTTAGGCCTAGTGTCTGCTGTAGAAGCGAGGCAGAATATTCAAGTGGATCTCCAACATCAATCTTTGAGCTAATTCCTATGGAGACTGAAAAAACAATTTGCATGGATGTATTGCTCTGTCGTAAATCGACTTCTCTAATCCAAGAAGTATCAGAGATTTTTAAGTAAATGTAATATTGACCGGGATCAACCAAAAATTCTGCAATCCCAAGCCCATTAGTTTCATCTGATGTTACTTCAACCCCCCCAAGGGTGTAAATAGTAACTAATGCATTTGAAAGGGGTGTTAATGTAGTCGAATTTATCGCATTCACAATAATTTTATAAGGTGCCATATGAAAACTAAGAAATTCATTTTGAGAAATATCCATAACCTCCGATTTCTGTTCTGATCCTTTACTGAGGCTGATATTATAAGTCCCATATTCGAGGTTGAATAAACATTCCCCATAGTCATTTGTAATATCCTGAAATAGGAGATATCCGCTTAATTCATAAATTTGAACCACCACATCCTTTGCGAAATGAGTAACTGAATCATCAAATGCAAAAATTGTAAGTTTATAGGAAGGAATAATCGAAAAAATTACCTCCTCGTCTGAGGTTAAGTTGATAAGCTGATATTCTTGACTTCCTTCAATCACTACTGAGAGATTATAGACTTGAGGTGCAAGGAAAAATTGACTGAAACCATCTTGATCTGTGAGTTTTGAATCAACTAAATCTCCTAAAAATTCGAAAATTCTAATACTAGCGTTTGTAAAAAATTGGCCATTAATCGCATTTACTACACTAACATTTAAACTCACTTTATTACTTAGCCTAAGAACAACTAAAAAAGACTCTTGATAGGTTTTTATATCAATTACTTCGAATTCAGTGTAATTTTCCCAAGAAGCAGTTATATTATAGATATTTGGTTGAAGATAAAAATGAATATATCCTGAATCATTGGTAATCGATGGATCTCCGCCATTTATAGTTACGTTTGCATCTTTTAATGGACTTCCCCCATAATCAATTACTTGAATTGTTAATTTATAGGGCGGTATATGATAATCAATTTGAGGATCTGCCAAAATCTCTTTAAATTGAATGATATTATAATTGCCATAGGTGAGATTTATATAATATTTCCCAGGACTAAGGTCGAATTGTACAATTCCTTCGATAGAAGTGGTTTTTGATATGTTTGTGGAATTATCCTCAAATAACAGAATCTCAACTAACGCATTTTGAATCGGCGAATTATCAGAGGCATTAAATACCCTAATTGTAAGGTTATAGGGTGGAAATTCAAAAATTGAGATGATATTAGGACCCTCAATACTTTTTAATTTAGAAATTAGATAGGCTGAATTGTTTATGGTTACATTATATGTCATTGGATCTACAAAAAAAGTAACCCGCCCTTCCGAATCACTAATGTTCGGTCCAAACATTAGACTATTGTTTAAGTCATATAATTGAACTTCTAATCCAGGTTGAGGCGTAGCTGTTGAGCCATTTAAAATAATTATCGTAAGGTTATATGGAAATGAATAAAATGTCAGATTTGCATACGGCTGATCAAAATTAATAGTTTGGTAATAAAATACGTTTGAAATATTAGCAGAAATATTGTAATACCCAGGATTCAATAAAAAATTTGTTACTCCTGCGACAGTTACTGAGCTTGTTAAAAATGCAAGCGTTCTATTCTCGAAGATTGATATATTAATGTTTGAAAGCGGAAGTGTATCGATATCTGATCCATTATATACATAGACACTGAGGTTATAGGGGGGAATTATAAAGCTAATTGCTTCAAGAGGGTCTAGAATCTCATATATTTGGCTAATAATTACATTGCTACAATTAAGTGTAATATTATAAGAATCAGGTGGTACAAAAAATGTCACATGACCATTTTGAGAAAGTTGAGAGTCATTTAAAGATGCTGAAATTAAACTAACGTTAATATTGTCTTGAAGATTTCCAGTAATATTTTTTACTACAATGGTTAAGTTATAATTCGGCATCCAAAATGTCTCATTTCGACTAGAATTTAAATAAATTATTCTGTTCTTAATAAAACCTCCAGATTCTACTGTTATATTATATATATCCAATTGGATTGAGAAGTTTGCAATTCCGTTCTCGTCAGTATAGTTCTCAAAAAGGTTATTTGAAGAATCATACAGTTTAATATAAGAATTATTTATCGGCAATTCATTTGAATCATTGAATACATGGATTTCCAAGTCAAATTGAGGTAAAATTTCGAAATTTAAAGTTCGATCAGAACGGAGTTCAATGATTTGATGTTGTTGAATTTCTCCAAAATCAATGGATATATTGTATGTAGTGGGAGTTAAATCTTTAAATTCCCCGTATCCTAAATCACCGGTCTCTCCTGATTTTATTACTGTTCCGTTCATGAATCTAATAGCAACTGTTGCATTAAAGAACTCGCCTGAATAGGGATCGCTTACCCGAACCCCTAATTTATAGCGACGATACCAGAAAATTAAACTTTCATTCTGAGTAGGATTCGCTGTTTGCCGAAATTCTACCAGTTCTTGAGTAAAATTATTCCAAATTAATGTAGAAAATTGATAAATATCACTTGGCAATGAGAAATTTGTTTCGCCAAATGAATTAGTTTGTCGCATTTGAATGATTTCGGAGCCTTTCCAAGCAATAATAGTTGTATGAGGGATTCCTATTTGATTTTCATCCAAGAGTTCCACATTCAAGGTATATGATATGGGAGGATTAGCAATTTTTAAGCTAATTTCTTGGTCCGTATCAAGAAAGATTGAAGAATTAACTTGAACTTCATCATAAGTTACAATTATAGTATAATTTCCAAAATCAAGACTGAATGCGATTTCTCCTAATGAATCAGTAAAGCCACTTTTCAAATAATTTCCCTTTATATCATATATCTCAACTCGCCCACTCTCGATAGGACTATCGGTCTCATTTGAGAGCACTTGAACAGTTAAATCATGTTGGAAAATTAGATGTTCTTCTAATACATTTCGCGAAATTAATGATTCATTATATTTTACTCGGATATAGGTGATTCGATTGGGATAGTTTCCTGAAAGGATTTGTCCCGCATAAAGTGGGATTAAAACTTCATCATTTAGAGCAACATCTCCCGAAGAAAAGATACCTATTGCTGTAACTTGCAAATTTGTATCCCGCAATCCACTATATATAATAAATGAATCCCCTGTAGATATTTGAAGCCGTTTTGCAGCGCGACTGCCAACAAATGCCCCATATATATCATCATTAGTCAGAAATCTGCCTGAATCTAAGGTTAAATCTTCCATAGTATAGAATTTGTTACTAATTATTCCACGAACGAAACAAGTTTTTTCCTTAATCAAGCAAGGAGTGAGGGTTTCTGGACTGACTAAGGTAACACCTTGAATATATTCAGCGCTCTCTGCTACTTGCATTGAAATATAACGGGTCGCAATGAAATTACCAGTTCCACTTTGAGTTAGGATTAATGTTTCGTCTGAATCGCCTAAATAGGTACTGATATAGGAATATACTCCAATAAACACTGTCGCACAGGTAGCAAATAGAATAGATGACAAAAGTAGACCAACCACTGCATAAATTGACCGTTTTCTTGGAATTAAATTTATTTGGTGAAGCTTACCCTTGGTCATCTAATCCTTTCTCCGATTGACGTTTTAGAAGCCTTATAGGCCGGATATAAACTTCCAGCAACTCCCGAAACTAAGCCGAGCAAAATTGCAATGCCAATTATGAAAAAATCGAACACGGGTTGAACCGTAATAGTTGTAATGCTTGAGACAAGGAAGGATGCGGTATATGTTAAAAATATCCCCGCTAATACTCCCAAAACACTTCCAATTAAACATAAAAGACTTGCTTGATAGAGAAAAATACGAATTATTTGAAATCTACTAGATCCAATTGATTTTAAAATTGTAATCTCTCTTTCGCTTTCTCTGATAATTGTATGCATCACATGAAACATTCCAAAAGCCATTACTATGAAAACAACAATTGAAAGCAACCAAATACTTTGGACGGTTTTGGAAATTATCCCTGTTACAAAATCAGCTAATTTATTCTCTCGTTCTATGTCAAGACCAGGATAATCTGCTTGAAGTGTTTGTATAGTAGAATCAACAAGAGTCGGATCAGCCAATTTCACTTCAATTAAGGAAAATTTATCGTTTAATTCTGGTTTTAGAATCTGTGTTAAATTAATAGGCGCAATCAGTTCTGAATCATAATGGATATTTGAGGTCATTATTCCTATTATAGTCACATTACAAATTTCAGAATCATGGGTTAAACTAACGTTAATTGGTAGATCCGCAAAGGAAATATTAAGTATAGAGGCTAAATAATTTCCAATAAATATTTGCTCATCAGAAAAGGTTTTACTGGGGAGAATTTGAAAAGATAATGCGATCCGAAAATTTTGAAAAATAGAATAGTTAATACCACGTAAATGTACTTGAGAGTTCGTTGTATTTAATGACATATTTATATTTAAAAAGGTTTCAGGAGATATTACCTGAATATTTGGATGATCTAAAGATGCTAAAATCGCAGAATCTATATAACTCGAACAAAAATCGGCTTTTCCTTGTTCTAGTATAATTAAATACTGTGAATATTGAGAACTTCCGGCTAAACTATTTAACTGTGTATAATATCCACTTATTATGGGAATTGGAGTGACTATTAACCCAACAGCGACTGCAATACCAATAATTGCTGCATAAGTACGTTTTTTCCTATAAACTATAGATTTAATTGCATAATTTAAAAGTCCCACAAATTCAAATCTAATTAAACTTGCTAATCCAATGAGCCCACTTAACAAACTCCAAATTAATCCAATCCCTACCAATAATGGTCCTAATTCATACCTATAACTTTGGAGAATAAATTTGTTTATTAGATAGAAGATAAGGATTAATAGAGGTGTAGCAGAGAACCCTAATGCAGATGCGGTGTTTTTAAGTTTTAACCCTTTAAAATGTGAGATGATGAAACTCACAAGCAGGAAGAATACACTTATAGCTAATAGTGAGAGAATAAAAAACTGAGGTGAAAACGAGATCCATATAGTAATTCCTAAAATAGTAAAAGAAAAACTATAATGAGGAAAAATTTCCATAAAAAAAGGATAAGTACTCGTGCTTAGAACAGTACTGAGTAACCCAACACAGATTAAAAATATAAAATATCCTTGCCATAATTTTGAACTTCTATAACTTTCAGTGAATGTTTTTCCTGAAAATAAGATTGCACCACGCATTTTAGATATAAAGCTCAATTCCTTTGTTTCAGATACTGGCGGGTGCGCGTCGGAACTTTTTACACTCATATTTTTTCATCATTTAAAACTGATTTAATTAACGATAAATCTCTCCTAATTCAAAAATGACAATCGAGGAATTTTCTTTTTGCTTAAATTCATGGGATTTTAACAAAATCGAACGTTTTGTTATCCGGGCCAAAAGAATTGCTACAAAACTACATATCGGGTCTCCTATTTGAGTACCTATATTTAAATCGGGTTTGTCTAATTGGCAGATTAAAGAGAAAATATTTCCAATTAACACTAATTTATAACGTCCCCTATCTAATCTTACAAAATCCAATGTCTCAATTAAGTTTAATTGCTCCATTAATATTTCCTGAAGCAAAATTGTAATATTATTTATATCAACTTTAGAGATATCCATTTGAAATTCATTAATAATCAATTCCAGAAGACTATATCCCGTTGGATGAAGAAGAATTCCTTTATTTGGGATTTTTAATATATCTTCCCTTAATTCATTTGATGTAGGATATTTTTTCTGTGAGGAATCAGAGATAAATGGAACAAATTGATAAACTATTTCATCAATAGGTAGAAATGTTGCGTATTTTTCGAGATTAAAGTGAGATATCGCATGACTTAAATTATAGAAAACAGTTTTTAAGGTATCTTTTGTGAGGTCAAGCTGATGAGTTTTAGGTGAATAAATAAAAATTAGAAAGATAGTCATGCTGATTAATGCAATTGAAACAAAACTGAGAAGAATTATTTGTATTTCAGTAATAATAATTAATACACTCAAAAAAAATATAATTACACTCACAAAAATTAGAATATATCCTATAATTTTCTTTTTATATTTTTCCAATCGTTTATTTTCAATTATTAACTTTTCATTATCGCTTTTATATTTATTTAAAAGAATTTCTATTGATTTCTTTCTAATAGAGTTTTCTGTCTTAGTATCCATGATATCACTCACCACATTTTAAGGGTTCCTTATTTGACTTGAAAGAATATTTTCTACTTCTGAAGGAGATAGATTTAATATTTCCGAAATTTGATAAATATCGTTAGTTTTTAATTTAGAAATAGTGTTTAAAACAAAATTATACAATTCCCTCTTTTTGATATAAAGAAATTCCTTTTTTTCATCTCGAATAAGATAACCATCAATTTTCTTGTCTGTAAGACACGAATTTATACGCTCTCGGAGAGGAATCATATCAATATTTAATATTTTTGAAAGATCCTTCAAAAAAACCTTATTTTTTGATTCCAAAAATTTAATGATCCCTCGCTCTAAGGTCATTCTCCTTTTCCTCTTAAATAAATAAATACCAAGAAACGTAACTATAACACCTGTAATTAGAAATAATAAAAGAAGAAATCCCGGATTTTGAAAGAGCGATTGAATTTGAATTGAAACCGTCGAAGTTGAATAAAGAATATTATTTTGATATACCCGTAAATATATTTCATATTGACCTGATTTTGCCATAATCTCAATAGAAAATGTAATCTGATGAGTTGTTTTATTCTCGATCAAATATAAATTTGTTTTTAACTCATCTACAAAACCCTCAGAAATTAAAATAATATCAATTGAAATGGATTCATTAATATATTTCTGAATACTACACGTGAGGGTATAAGTATTTCCAGGATACATAACATCTACAATATCAAGAATTTCAATTGTAAGCGGTGAACGAATGTAGATAAAAAGGTTCTTTGAAAAAAAGATAGCTATCTTCGATTCATTTTCAGAATTTGTGTAATTAGAAAAGAAATTCAATGTCATTTTATATTGTTGAAAGCGAGCTGATGGTAGAGGACTGATTGTTAAGTTTATATTTGTTTTTCCAAGTGGAGAAATAGTAATTGATGTGTTTGTGGAGAAAAATCCATCACTTGTTGAGTTAATCTGTAAGAAGTAAAATTTTCCCGAAAAATTTGTTACATTAATAAAGAGTTGTTTTGAGGTTAAAAGAAATAAGGAACTAATAGAATTGATATCAGTTACTAATGGAAGATTAAAGAACCGATTATAGATAAAGGATGAGATCCAAGTAGATAAGTTATAAACGGAAAGTTGATCATCCCAATCCGCATGAATTCTAACAAAATATCCTTTACCATCCTTAGGTTGAAAAAGAACTGGGTCGGCATAATCACCATTCTTAGCATAAATTTCAAAATGCACATTTGCTGCAATCAAAGAAGAAATTGAGCTAAAAACGTCAGTAGTATGTGATGATAAATTGTTTAAAAGGTCATTTCCTATCTGTGTTGGAGTCATATAAAGGTTTGAGATTGTTTCTAAATAATTCATGTCCAGCACGTAAGTAGATCCTACGTGTCCAATCGGAATATTTTCGCCAGAATCAGTTCCCATCCAATAAAATTCTTCACATCCCGTCCATATTATAATTCCGCCATTATCTAACCATGCTTCTACGAAACTATTCTCACTTCCATTCCAGATATTAGAGGGTAATATCCCCATTGTAACAACAATGATTCCAGTTGGATTACTTTCCATGAAATTTCTAAGGGCAGTCGCGTTTAAGATATAAACTGTTAAATTGTATGTTTTTAAAGTCTGATTTAGGTAATTTGTTAATGGTTGAGCATTAAAATTCCATGGTTCAGAATATCTGTCATCATAAAAGATTCCTATGGGCAATTCTGGTGTATTTAATACGTGAAAGAGGGCATCTCCATTTAAATCTACATTAATATTACCTTGTCGAGTATCTTTGCCTATAAACTGCAGAGTAAATAAAAAAATCAAAATTAGAAAATAGGTTATGAGAATTCTTTTTCTAACCAAAACATAATCCTCTTCAAATTCATAACTTCTAAAGAACTATCTATTTTTTAAAGATATATTTTATTTTTCACTCAGAAGGAATATTTTTAAATTTCTGAAACCAATTTAATATGATTAATTTAATAGGAATTTACATGCCAGACCAGAATTAATAAAAAAACTGGGTAAGGAGAGCTCAATTAATCAAATATCCTTAAAGCTTCATGGTTATTTATAATAATTGGTATAGGTGAATAAATTGGAAGAAGAATGGGAAAAGGTCGAAGAAAAACCCGAGAAAAAATTCAAGGTTGAAGGATATTATTTACTTAACCAGAGAGCAAAAATCGAAGAATTAGAAAGGAATTTACAAGAGGAAAAGGCAGCGCGAGCTGAAACTGAAGGAAAAATTAACTCTCTACAAAGCGAAATGGAATTACATGCAAAAGCATTTGAGGGAAAGATTCACGACCAAGGGCAGTTCCTAGAAGCTCAAAAAGCGGAAATTGACAAATTAACCAATGAAAGAAATACAATGTCGGCAAACTTAAATACACTTCAGAATAATAATTCGGCTTTAAAAACGCAAGTAGATGAATTAACAAATCAAGCCTCTGGAATAGACGAGGAAGTAACCCGCCTAATACAAGAAAATGAAGAATTAACGACGAAACTGAATCAACTTGAGGCAAGTGGTCAGAGTGCAAGCGAACTTCAACAAGTACTCGATCAAAAAGATGGCGAAATTGCTAACTTAACCCATCAAATTCAAGAATTAAATAAGAAACTTGGAGCAGTTGGAGCCAAACCATTTAAACTTGCCCAACCCCCTCCTGCAAGCGCGGAAGATTTATTAGACACAAAGCCGCAACCACCACGTCCCGCCTTTGCACATCCAGCTCCTTCTCAAGCACCTCCTACTCCTGAATTTGCACCAAAAGCTCCTGCGGGAAAACCAAGTTGGACTTGTCCAAACTGCGAGAGCAACCGCGTGGTAGAAGAAAGTGACAGATCCAAAATTCTTTATATAGCTGCAGGACGCCCAATCTATGGAAAAAAGCGTCGTTGTTTAAAATGCAATCATGAATGGGCAGCATAAAATATTTTTATCTTTTTTTTTAATTTTTTATTGACGTTTTATAGATTTTAAGATATCTTTTGGCAATTTCTATCCAATTATAGCGTTTATGAATTAGTTTTGCAGCATCCCTTCCATTATTTTTGAATTTGACCTCATTTTTAAGAATTGTTTTGATAGCTGATTGCAATTTAGAAGAGTTAATCATATTTATAAAAATACTACTTGCCTTAGGTAAATATGTGGGTGTGATCCCACCAACTCGACTGCAAATGAAGGGTATCCCCATGGCAGCTGCTTCAAAAATAGATCTACCAAAGGTTTCTAGGGGCGATGGTTGGACAAGAAGATCACATCCTGCATAATAATACGGGATCTTATTATACGGAATCGGGCCAGTGAAAATTACTGACTCCCGCAATTTTTTCTGCTCGATCCAAGTCTCTAATCTTAGATAGTATTTTGATGATTCATGTGATCTATCTAATGTTGGAAATCTAGATGATTTGGGTCCAACAAGGAGTAATTTGATGTTATCATATTCTCGCTTCAATTCATAAAACGCTTTGATGAGAAGAAGCACATTTTTTTCGGGTATAATTCGACCGACATATAAAATTAATTTATCCCTGTCTGAGAGGTTGAATTTTTTTCGGATATACGCGCGATTTACCTTGAGATTAAAAACATTTTGATTAATTCCCTGAGGGATAATTTCAACTTTTGTGGATATATTTGGATTTATGAACTGCATTGATTTTTTCATAAACTCGTTAGCAACTACAATCTTGGTTGCGTTCTTTAATACGAATTTTCCTAAAACTAGCTCCAATGGATATCTACTTCTCTTTTTTAGAGTAGTAAAAGGTGTAACTACCCAAGGAAAATAAACATGTTCGGTATGCACGATTGGAGTTCCGAACCTTTTTGCAACGAAATACGCGATTGGAAACACAGCGGTTCCTTGTGTGTGTAAAAGATCGACTGATTTGAGTTTTAATAAACTTTTCATAGCTTTAAAATTGTAAAAAGCTCCTCGCATAAAAGGATTATCGGGTATCTTTAGTGAATAAATCGTTAAGTTTGTTTCAAATTTCTTATTCTGATTTATTCCATTTCTTGTTATGATGAATACTTCATTATCTAACTTAGCAAGACCTCTTCCAAGCTCGTAAGTAAAGGTTTCCACGGCTCCGCCAAACAACGGGGGTATTTTTAATAATGATGGTCCTAAAAGACAAATTTTCACGTAAATTGCACCAATGCCTCAGTTAGAATCTTATTTGTGTAAGAACACACATTGATTTATTTCTGTAAGAAAGTATAAATAAATACTATACTGTCTTTCTAGTTAAAAAGAAATTTTTAAAGAGGTTGCATTGTGGCTGATTCCCCCACTCCTGACGATATTATTCCATCGACGATTAACTATTTACCTGCGAAAGTTAATACGAAAGAATTACGTTCAATTTTAACTAAAGCAGAAGAAGAGAAGAAGTGGGTCATTCAACTTGTGGTTGGAACGAAACCTGATTTTTATAAACAATTTTCTCTCATGTATTGGGCCAAAAAACTGGATATTCCGCTTATCTTATTAACTACGGGGCAACATTATAATTACCCTTTGAATTGTGGCTTAAAAGAATTTAGCATGTCCCCTACGGTCGACTTTCAGATAAGGGGCAATCTAATTCAAAAAGCAACCGAACTATTTTATAAAATGGGGCATTTAGCGAAATGGTATAAACATATTGCCCCAAAAACAACCATTCTTCCAATTCCTCATGGAGATACCATAAGTGCCGCTATTACTGCTACTGCTTGGTTTTTATCTGTTCGACAGGGTGTCGGTCAAAATGAAGCTGGGCTCCGTTCCATGAGTCCTAATAACATATATGATCTTAAGCCTCCTTTTACACAAGATTTCTGTGAAAATTTCATTCATAGACAGTGGGAAGACCAATGGTTTGTCATTAGAGACGAACCCTATCCTGAACAATGGGACACCTTTGTTTGCGGTGCTGGATCTTCTTATTTCTTTGCTCCTCATAACATAAATGTCACTCATCTAAAACGAGAAGGCTATTCCTCCGATAGGATTGTCCAAGTGGGAAATTCAGTTGTAGATGCCATCCAATTACATAAAAAACCAGATAAATCTATCTTCGATCTCTATCCTAGGCTCGATGACTTTGATAATTGGATTCGGGTTGATATTCATAGGAGAGGAAATTTAGGACGCCAACGCTTCACAACTTTATTTAATACGATTTCAAAGTTATTAAAGGAAGGAATTCCAATATTATGGATTGAGATGAATGCTGCCAGAGAAGCATTACAGTATTATGGACTTGAAGAAAAGATATCCGGATGGACTGAAAAGTATAAACATTTCTTATTTACTCCTTTATGGAAAAATTATGGAAACGTTATTGAATTTTGGAAAAGCAGAAAATGTTTAATGGAATTTACAGATTCAGGGAGCATTCAAGAAGAATTGAATGAATTACCAGATACTCTCTGCTGCACAATGCGATTTTCTACGGATCGTCCCGAATCAATTTTTGATGCGCATTCTAATATTCTAATTCCTCCATACTCTGAAGATTTCATGACTAACATTCTTAAATTCATTATAAATTCCGATTCCATTCAAAAATCGATGAAATCCGCTAAAAAAATTTATGGAACCGATGTTGGAAAACATATTATACAATATCTAAAAAAGGAAATGACCTCCGAGGCCACTCCTTTTCGTTGGACTCATCAAACGCTTTTTAAACTACCAAAAGAAGATGATTTTGAATATTTATAATGCAAACTAAATTTTTTTTACCAAATCTTTTAGATAAGGTTTTAAATTCTTACTAATTTCAGGATCCTTGAGACTTAATTCAATAAATGATATGGTATATGAAAGAGGATCCCCAATATCATAACGTTTTTCAGATTTACTCAGCTCTAAACCCCAAAAATCTCTTCCATCTTCTATCAATTTCTTGATAGAATCGGTTAATTGTTTTTCACCACCGATGCCTTCTTGGGTCTTTTCAATTGCTGGAAAAATCTCAGGCGTAAAAATGTATCGCCCACAAATTGCTAATTGACTTGGAGCTACTTCTGGAGTAGGTTTTTCTATTAAATCCGTTATTTTCCATTTTCCCTGATTATCTTGGGTTCCTTGGATAATACCATATTTTTGGACTTTTTTCTTTTCAACTTCTTCAAGTAAGATTGTTCCCACAGGTGATTCCTTATTATGTAAGTCCGCTAAACGTTTTAAATAATTACCTACAGGTTCAGAATGGACAATTGTATCTCCTAACGCTACGTAAAATGACTCGTCATCAACAAAATCTTTAGCTAAACCAACTGCATCTGCTAACCCAGTGGGCTTTGCTTGTCGTGTAAAGAAAAAATTCACCTTTGCTCTATCAATAAATTCCATTTCTTTTCTAAGTTTTATTTTCCCAGAATTTTCTAATTTTTCAAAGAGTGTGAAATCTTCATCAAAATGATCTTCCAAGGCGCGTTTTGCGCGTCCAGTTATAAACAAAATATCCTTCACACCGGCGGCGACTAATTCTTCTACAACATATTGAATCGTTGGTTTTTTACCACAGGGTAACATTTCTTTTGGTTGTGCATATGTTGCCGGTAATAATCGCGTTCCCCGACCCGCCGAAGGAATTACTGCTTTTCTTATCAAATTATGTTTGCCCTCATTTTTTAGAATAATGTAGAATTATCACGAACCCAATTAAATAATTTCTGGATTCCCTCTTCTTTGGAAATTTGAGGTATCCAATTAAAATCCTTTTTAGCTTTATTAATGTTAGAATAATAAACTTTTTGATCTCCAGGTCGCCAATCGTTGAAATCATATTTAATTTTGTGGTTCAATAACTTTTCTAATAAATGAATTAATTCTAACAAGGAAACAGTGTTGTTAGGTCCTCCTCCTATGTTGTAAGCCTTTCCTTTTGTGATATTTATCTTTTTAAATGCTAATTGAAATGCATCAATTAAGTCTTGAACAAATAACACATCACGTGTCTGTTTCCCATCACCATAAATGGTGAATTTTCTGTTAAAAAGGCTGGAAATAATGAAATGTGCAACCCACCCCTGATCCTCCGTTCCAAATTGGCGGTATCCATAAATACAAGACATACGAAAAATGATGGTTTTTAATCCATAAATTCGAGAATATGCTTTGAAATAGGAATCTGCGCAAAATTTTGAGCAACCATAAGGACTGTAAGGATTTGGAGGGGTATTTTCTGCTATCCCTTGTTTTAACTTTTCAAAATCATATCGTTTTTCTTCTTCAATAATTGAAATCCCCTTTAAATCCCCATATATTTTATTTGTAGAGGTTAAAATCAAGCAAGGGTCAGTATCCAATTGTCTCGCGTTCTCCAATACATTCAAAGTCCCTTGTGCATTTATTTCAAAATCAATTAATGGATCCAACACAGACGTAGTCACAGCTATCTGACCAGCGATATGATAAATCTTTTCTACATCAACCATGCTCTCTTTTAACTTCTCACTATCACGTAAATTCCCTCGTATTATTTTTAATCTGGAATTCTTCGGAAATTTCTGCTCTAACCAGGTTTTATTTTTTAATACCTTTTCTTGTAAAATATTATCATAAACAATCACAATATCTTCGGTTTCTGAGAGTAAAAAATTAATTAAATTGGAACCAATGAAACCTAATCCCCCCGTAATTAAAACTTGTCCCATTAGTTCACCATAGGAATTGTAAAATGTTCACTGATAAATTGATAAACCAATTTAAATGCGTAGGATTGTCATTAGGAGCGGATAATCAGCCATTCTTTCTTTTTATAAGTATTAATGACATCTAATACTTCTTCTTTAGAAAAATTACTTTTTTCGACTATCTCGTCGATAGTTGATTTTCCATCTGCGTGCTGAAGTACAATTCCATCCCGGAAGTTATACTTTTTATTACGATATTTTTTTAAGAGTTCTGGATGCATTTCTGTAGGTATTTCGGGGGTGGCACTCTCAACGATAACATCTCGTCAGCTTTTTGTTGAGCTTCTGAGCTAATTTCTTTCTGAGTTGAGGAAATTACGTCGATCAATTTATCTAATACTTTCCCAGCTCGTTTCTTATGGATTTTTAGCCACCCTTTCTTTTGATAACTATTAATAATTTCTAGCACTTCTTCTTTAGTATATTTACTCTTTGTAACAATTTCGCTCAATGACAGTTGGCCATCGGCATATTGCATGATTATCCCTTCTTGGAAATTAAATTTTTTATTGCGAAACCGTTCTAGGAGTTCAGGATATAGTTCCACAGGTCCTTCAGGGAAAGGAGCTATAGCAGGACTCGGAGTAGGAATTGGACCACCGATCTCTATTCGCTCGGACGCAACAACTTCCTCTGGGGGTGCATGAAGATTCTCAATAAAGTCTGGCCCCACCAATTCTTGTGTTTTACTTAACTTAATTACTAAATTAGCATTTTTTTCTACCCGCTTCATAGATTCAAGATCTGAGCTTAATTCATCAATTAGTTGCCCAAAATTTTCTAATAATCCCCTAAATAAAAGCAGATTACCAATTTTCCCTGATTTCCCATAAAGAATAAACATAATTTGTGAAGTCATCTTAAAAAAGCCTAGGAGTGTCCCTGAGATTGGAAAAGAATATTGTCCTTCTTCTATTAAATCAAAATTCTTTTTAATATATTCTATTATGTATTCTAAGCGTTCCCCAAGCATCTCATCCATGTACAGTAATTCAGCTTGATTATTAGCAATACAGACCGCCGGAGCGGGGGAGTAGATTTTCTTCATCTTCCTCTGCATATCCGTTACGATTTCATTTAATGGATCAAACGTCATTTTCTGTCCCTTCTAATTATATCAAAACATACTAGTCTTTCTAAAATATTAGGTTTACTGAATTTTTAAAAACATCTGATTTAATTTTTTTTGAAGTCTTTCACGATTCCTGTCAGAGAGCTGCACAGTACAAATAGGATCTTCCGGCATTAACAAAATATTTGGAGGAGGAATATCATAAATATGCGGGAGGTGCTCAAAATCAGGAGTAACTATTACTTTTTTTGCAAACAGAACGCATTTCATCGCAAATCCCCGAAACTTTTCTAAATGTGCAGGAATTGACCCTTGAACCGCATCTAAATGAAGTTTTACCGCATTCAATTGAGAAATCATTGCTAAAAGCTCAATTGTCCCAGGAAATCGAGGATTGACTTCCATAAAATATGGCGTATTACCCTGAAGGACGAAATCAATACCGAACACTCCTGATAATTTAAACATCCTAGAAATTTGTATGGAAATCAGTTTAATTCTATGAGCAATTTCAGGAGAACAGTCAAAAGGAATAATATTCCCACAGTATTTAAAAGGCAAATTCGTCCCTAATTTTTTAATTCCTATTAATTGTTCATTTATTGAAAGAACCTTAAAATCGTTCTTGTTTCCCACAATAGTGGTGCTTATATTTTCTCCTCTTACATATTCCTGAACATAATACCCATTAAGATTGCCAGAATATTTCTCGAAAAAGTTTAATAATTCAGATTCATTTTGAATAAGACGAATGCCAACTCCGCCTAAAGTCTTTAACGGTTTGAATACAAGAGGAAATCCGACTCGTGCTGCAAAATCCTCTATCTCTGAAGTGTCGGTGGACAAGAGTGTTAATGGAAATTTTATGTTTTCCTGTTGTATTTTGTTTTGAACTTCTAATAGATTCCTAACTCTTCTAACGCACTCCGGGCTATTGCCTAGAATCGGAACAGCAGAATTTATTCGTTCCCATAAATCAGGACGATCATCTAATCCACTTCCAATTAATACAGAATCAATTTTCTCTTTTGAAATAACTTGGAAGGCTAAATCGACTAATTTTTCTTCATTCTGTCTTTGATCTGGAAATGCACTATAAGATTTAAATTTAGGTTTGAAAACGGTAAAAACTTTTTCTGATAATGGGAATAGGTCTTGATCGCCCCAAAAATCCACTATAGCAACTTCTAATCCCATATTTTTTGCTAACTGGGCTATTGCTCGTGCATTGAATGAAACTATCAGAATCATTTTTATTATTCATACTCTTATTCTATTTCAAATTTAATCAATTCGGTTGTGGATGATGATTATGCAAATCCAGTTTTTAGGTACAGCCGGTAGTTCAATCACGGTATCGCGAAGTAATTCATCTATTCTTATCGACGAGGACCTTTTGATTGACGCTGGGGAAGGAACGACTCAGAAATTATTAAAAATAGGCGCATTCAAAAAAATTCGGACCATTTTAATTTCCCATCTGCATGTCGATCATTTTATTGGGATTTTTACACTATTATGGAAGAAATGGTTGACTAATGACCCGAATTCTATCACCATTTATGGTCCTCCCAAAATTCAATCAAGTATTGAAAAGATTTTCGAACTAACTTCAACTCCAGTCAAATCCTTTCCCTATAAAATTCATTATAAAGCTTTAGATCCAGAGGATTCCATAATAAAAGTTGGAGAAATTTCTGTTACACGGGTTCTTCACCCTGTCTACACACTAGCCTACAGAATTGACCGTGATAAAAGCATCTGTTACAGTAGTGATACTGCTCCCCTCGAAAGGATGATTCTACTCGCAAAGGGCTGTGATATGCTGATTCATGATTGCTCAATGCCAAATAGCATGGCTGAATTAGCACACAAATGGACTCACTCAACCCCGCGAGATGCCGCAGAAATTGCCAATAAGGCAGGAGTTAAAAAATTGGTGGTATTCCATATTTTGGGGGAAATGGGTGATAACTATGCCCAATATTTGCAAGACGCTCAAGAGTTTTTCGATGGGGAAGTCATCCTGGCGCAAGATATGAAAAAATTTAAGCTATAAAAAATCAAAAACTTCCAAATTTTAATCCTTAATTGTTTCTAAAACGCTAACTGCATTCCAGATCTTCGTCCGCGCATAGAGCGGACAGTTTGGGTCTTGAGATATTTCATCCAATATTGAGATCCCGTTTGAAGCCCTGATTGCCAACGATTCAATAGCCTCATCTTCCATTGCGGCAATAGCTTCATTCGCCGCACGCCTTATATTTCTTGGAACGGAGGTATCCTCTGATATAGTGTTCAAAATATAAATTACTTGTTTTTTCTTATTCTCGTTATCGGACATACTCGGTTCATCTCCAACAGTAGAATAGCTGAAAAGCCTTTTGAAATTGGATAGTTTAGCAAAGTTATATAGTTTATGGTTAATAGGTTTTTTTTAAATATCTAAGCTAATAAAGCAAGAATTAGGCGATTTCTGTTCTTAGAAATGGATGTGCTTTTCGATATTCTTGTCGTCTATGTTCATTCGTAACTTTAGTGTAGATTTCGGT
>JABXJU010000112.1 GCA_013375405.1 Candidatus Helarchaeota archaeon | reverse complement strand
TAATACCCGAGCATCGCTAAAAAATGGGCTATACCATGTCGCCCTTCTTTATTCCATCTATTATTAATCTTATCTAAACATGCTACTCTCCCATGATCCGAATACGAATAGAACGAATATTTTCCATGATAATATTCTTCAGCATAAGGGGGCACGAAAGGATAGCGCATAGGCAAACGAATGACAAATTTATTCTTTTTATTCGTTTCAGAGATACCTTCCACATGAAAAATACGTGGGTTTTTTGGATCCTGTTCAATCTTTGTGAAAAACAGATGTTCCTTTTTAATTTTTTTGAGATATTCCAGTTTTTCAAGTTCTTCCTTTAATCGTTTATCCCATCCTTTTTTGCCAACCCGCTCAACATTGAGAAACAATGGTACTTCCATAATGAAGTCCCAAGTCCCAAGAATTGGCCCCCGAGTGAATTTAATATTAAAGGACTCCCCCATTTAAAGATCACCACATGCCGGGCATCCTGGCCGTCTTTTGGGATGTGTCATGGTGACAGAAAAATTCTCCTCAAGTGAAATTCTAATCATAGGTACAAGTTCTCCGTATCCAAATAGAATCTTAAAGGCTTGCTCGGTCTGAACGCTCGCAATGATATTCATAGTTGTAGCCAAGCTGGCACCGCAAGGGACTTTTAGAATAGATGATTTTAGTTCCTGCTCATCTGAATCGACGTCTTCTATAGAAACTAAAGTTTGTATGGACCAATAGCATTCAAGGCAAGGCGTTTTTCCAGGTAATACTGTTATAACTGTTCCTCTTAAAGCGTTCTCAGAAGTACCACCATCAATCAATGGTTTCCCTAACACAGTCGCATATGAGTTTAACTCGATTCGGGCGGCCTCATTATCAAAACATGTGAAAATGATATCTGACTTATTAACGAGATCTTCTAATTCCATCCATGCTACGACGTTTTCCTGATAAACTTCAGTCTTAAGATGAAATTTTGGAGCAATATTCGATGCATTTCGGATCGATTCTAATTTCCCAGCTAGGCATCGGGCTTTTGGTTTGCCAGCATCATCCCGGTTATAAACCAAACGATTGAAATTTTCTTCCTCTACTATATCTTTATCGATGATAATAAGCTTTCCAATACCAGTTCTGGCAAGAATTTCTCCCACAATCACACCCAGTCCTCCTGCACCCCCGATTAACGCCGTTTTTGATAAGATCTTTCGAATATCCAACCCCGAAAAAATAATACGAGAGAACATCTCCGGGGAGTCAATGGCTAACTGATTCCGGGCATCTAATGGTAACATCTGTTAATCTATCCATCATCGACCTAATTAGGTATAATAATCTAATTTATATCTTTTAAGATTCTTTTTCTTTTTTTTCAAATTATCCTCAGGTTTCTTTAGTGAATCTCCAACTTTAGCTGTTTTTTGTGATTTCTCCGCGTTTTTATTTTCTAAAACTTGAAAAATATCATTCAAGAACGTAGAAAAATTCTTAAAGATTATTTGCAGTCCACTTTCTTTTGACAGATTGCTTGAATGTTGGCTAATAACCTCTGTTTCAGAATCTTCTAGTGCTTTTTGTATCTTCTCTGATTCTTTCTGCTGTAAAATTTCGATAATTTCTTCCCAAAACTTATGAAAATTTTGGAAAATTGGTAAGAGTACAGATTTTTCCAAGCTCCAAACTAATGGATGCTTGATTACTTTTAATTTCGTGGCCCTCGTGAGTTTTCGCCCTTTCTCATAAAAAACTACCTCATACCCCTTTTCTTTGGGACGATTTGTTAATTGCTTCAGACTTTTTTCTAAATCAGCAATAGTTTCACGCTCATCCATGAATAATCTATAACGTAAATCAGGGTTATTCGTAACATCCTCAATTTCTATAACTTTTCGTGGAACTACTTCAATTTTTGAATTTTTAGAAATAATTGAATTCTTTTCAGCTACATTGCCCTTAACTTGAATGGAGGGTCTTGAAAGAAATTTCAAAGATTCTGAACTAACCCTTTCTGAAAAAAGCATCCGAAAATCCGAATAAGTTGAGTTCTTGGGTATTAATACTTTGGTGGTAAATTTTACTTTTATTTCCTTTTCCAATAACTGTTCATCAGGTGTCAATTCTCGTATTGAAACATTTACGGGGAAAATTTTTTCCGCTGTGGCAGTATAACCGCTAATTTTCTCTTTCGGTTCAACAATATAAATAAGAAAGGCATTCAAAGGATTTGCGTACCCATATTTCAAAAAATTGCGTTTGTCTGTATCACTATATTGGGTAAAGCCAGGATGCTTATGCATATGCCCAATTATTCGAAGCCCTAGAGGAAGTCCAGCTTTAAGACGCATATATCGCGCCATACCGGATTCAATGAACCCTCCACTCTGTTCTGAATATTCGAATTCAATGAGATCATGAATATAACAAACCCCTTTTTTGAAAAGTCCAATGAGATAGAATCCCACTTCCTTATAGGTCTCATATCCTCTCCTCAAAGCATGTTTGTAGAGAGTAGGAGGGAGAACGATTTCTTTCACGAAGGGTTCATTTTTCCCCTCAGAGCCCTCTAAGTGATTCCAATCATCCTCATTCCAATGATTTTCCATAAATCCCTCTCACCGACTTAAATTTTAACACTATTATGCTCAAGTGCATAATAATACCCGAGAATTACGAGAAAATGGGGAATTCCAAATTTCCCATCAGACCTCCATCGCTGAACTAACTCCCCTAGACACTTGTCATTTAAACTAACGTGACGCTCTTTAACATCGCGTTTAGCTCGCGGGAATCTATAAGGATACCTTAAATCTAATCGTATTTCAATTTTCCGCCCTTTACTCCGCTTATTCATCCTAAATAAGGCATGCCATAATCGTTTATTTCCCGGTACTTGCCTTAAACGATCATAAACGGGAAATCCGATTTGTTGAATATATTTTTCCTTTAAAAATTTAAAAAGTTCTAATTCTTCCTCCACTCTCTGGCTCCAATTCGGAGAACGTGGACCATAGACATTATCAAACAACGGTAATTTCTCAAGAATAACTGCTCCTTTGATTTTCAGTTGATACGGTGTAAGAAAATGCTTCTTTATATAGTTCTTATGAACATCTATCGAAATAGAGTTCATATAATCTGTAAGGTCGATAGTACTTTTATCTTCATCTCTATTACTCAATTTCCCACCTAAAAGTCCTATATTTCAATGGTCAATAATCAGTCTTTATTTCTCTTACTTGTATAAGAAAAAGAGACATAAGAATTTGAATACAATAGGTTATTTTAATCAGCCAAGCTGGTCTGGTGTACCAATAACATAATGATTAGTTCGATAGGTATCAATAACCTCTTTCACCGATTGATCAGCCCAATTCTGAACAATAGCCCCATCTTTAGTAGCTATTCCAACTCGTTGAGGTACGGGGGTAAATAACTGTTTCGCAGCTCTCCCAACATAATCCCTTAATAATTCTCCAGAAACTGCGACTATTTGCCATTTTTTGTTTTCATTTGCAGCATTCTCAAATGTTAATGTTACAACTTCTTCTTCTTTGGTCATATATACCTCCTCATTGTTTTTATTTATCACCTATTTTTCTAATTCACAGCATACTATTAAAGAAATGGTTAAATTTAAAGGTAAGTAGTTTTTGCGATTTTCGCGAAGCTGGATTTCTAAGAAATAAAATCTTGGAAAATATGCTTATCTTTGCGGACAAACATCCTCTAGAATTTTTTGGATAACTATTTTGGTTTTATATTGAGATATATATTCACAAAGTGATTTCCGCCAGTAGCCTGGATCAGGGTACATTCGGTTTTTAAAGGTGAAAGGATTTGGAATTTCCGGAGAAAGTTCTTGTCCGCTCTCTTTTTTACGTTTTCTGATATTAGATATCATTTCCTCTTGAAAATTCTTCGGAAGTAATTGGAATTTCTCGAATTGGTAGCCAAATATAGCCTTACCTTGTGTTGCAGACCTGATCTCATCAGCAATTCCTCCCATAGATCCGACAGTTTTTACTGCTTCAGATGCTGGAATTTCACCTTGAATTTCTACATTTTCTCCTATTTGAACAGTATCGACAACTTTGCCTCGATGTTGGGTTAGAATAGTCATTATAGTACCCATATATTCATTTGGAGTTTTTAGATCGACTCGTAAAATAGGTTCATATAGCGCTGGATTTGCTGTTAAGAAGCTTATATTCAAAGCTGAAAATGTCATAACGAAAATTTGTGCGGAACGAGTGTGCGTTGGATCTTCATGAACTGTTGCATCAGTAACGACGGCTTTAAGCCCCATAGCTGGCTCTTTAGCAAGGGCTGATGAAAAAACAAAATCTCGGAATGTCGCAATAATATATCCTTTAATCCGATCCAATCTCTGGACACCCATAGACCCATTTACCAATAAATTTTGGCCTTCAATGGCCCAAATACGCCTTGCTTCTTTCTTATCCCAACCTGCATCACGAAGTAAAGCCGCTCTCTCCTTTTCATCTTGATACTCTGAAATTTTTCCTTCTCTGATTAATTTGAGGGTATCTTTATTTAATGGTTCAATATACATTTTAAGCTTATTATGACCTTCTGAACACTTCGTATTGATTTCTATACCCTTATCTAATAAGGTTTCATGATAAACCGTGATTGGAATCCCTACCTTTATGGGGATTTCGTCTTGAATTCGTTCAACGAGGATTTCAATTTGAAGTGGATCGATTCCACTTAAAATATATTCTCCAGATTCCTCATTTTTTCGAAAAGTCGCCGTAGGATCCGCTAGAACCCATTTTCGAACAACATCGCCAAGTTTACCTAAATGTTTGGGGTCTTCTGGCTTAATGCTCCGACTTACAACTGGATCAGATACATAGAGAATTTTCTCAAAGCCAGGAATTCCTTCATCCTTCATATCTAATGAAACAAAGGTTTCTCCTGCTGGCTGTATATCTGGCAATTCCATTGCAAATAAATTCCCCGCTGGAACCTGTTCTACTGGGAGAAGACTATCTATTTCCATAACCCCTAATCTACGCACACGCGCCGAGCGTTTTGCATTCATTAAATATATCTCATCTCCCTGCTTCAAAGTCCCACTCCAAACACGCCCTATAATCGTAGGTCTCTTCGTTTTTGGATGAATGAAAATTTTGGTAATCATTGCTAAGAGCGGGCCATTTTTATCAATATTAATAAGGGAATGTGCTGTCCATTTAGCGATATCATCCTTGATGGCTTCAGGATCGTCAATTTTCATCCCTTTCGTTATATCTCCGCTCCAAAGTTTCGCCATTCGGTATTTTTGTGCCTCAATGGGGCTGGGAAGGAATTTTATAATGACATTAAGTAGAGCTTCATCTAATGGCAAATTTTTTCTTAACCATTGGATCGGTTCTTTACTATTAGTTTTAATAGCCTCTGCATATTTGTCTAAAACTAACTTTGCACTCATTCCCTTTTTCTTTATTTGGGGAATGGTGAACGCCCATCCATCTTTTGCAGAGCCAAATACGACATGACCCGCATCTGGATAGAGAATCCACTTTTCTTTAAAAGAATAGACTCCCTTTTTTTCCGGGGCGACTTGCTTAATGTGTGTATTAACCTCTTGGATAATTTGCTGAAATCTCTGAATTATTTTCTCTGGTGGCAGCTTCAATTCCATTATTAACCGGTCAACTTTATTGATGAACAAAATTGGACGACACCATTCTTCTCCAACGGCAAGGTGAATATTAGTTATCGTCTGTGTCATACACCCCTCTAAAGCATCTACTAGTATAACTGCTCCATCGGAACCACGTAACGCTCTAGAGACTTCTCCAGTGAAAGAGATATGCCCTGGCGTATCATTAATTTCTAGTAGATAATTTTCTCCCTCGAACTCATAATTTAATAAAGCAACACTCGTGAAAATGGTGATGCCTCGCTCCTGTTCTTCTTCATCATAATCCGTCAGCCGCCGCTCGCCTTCGTAATCATGGCTTAAGAGGCCAGCTCGCCCCATCAAATAATCACATGCGGTACTCTTTCCATGATCGATATGAGCTGTAATTGAGAATATCCGCCGTAACTCCAATGGATGTGTCTTTATCATCTGTTGAATTTCCTCTACGTTTTTTACTTTAACCATTATGATCAACCGTGAATCTTTTCAAATTTTAATAAACATCAGAATAATTAATAATAAAATATTCTTAGTTAAAAAAAAGGTCTCTTAAATCTGTGATGGCGTTTTCATCATCTTTTAAAACCTTCAACTAATTTGAGAAAAGACAAAATTTAAAGTTTATGGATAAGTATACATCAAATCACTGTGATTATTGAGATTTATGTGACTTATCAGTGCAGGATAACCAAATATGAAAATTAAACAAATTACTGAGAGAAACATTAAACTCACACTTCCAACAAAAGTGCGGTATTTAGGACTAATTTTCACGATTATTGGGATAATAATTCCAATTTATCTTTTTATACTCAATGACAACAAAATTTATGTTCCAATTGAATCGAATTTAAATTCTTTAATTTGGAGTTTAGGTTTAAGTGGTCTTTTGGGATATATTATTGGTTTTGAGGTTCCGAGCATTTATTATTTCTTCAGGATTCGAAATTCAATAACATTTTATGGACACATTCTATTATTAGTTCTCAATATTATGGTTTATATTGGAACTTATTCTTTAATTTTCGCGTTTTCACCCTTCTTAATTACTGGAATCTACTTTCTCACTCATTCCAAAATGATTAGTCTTGACGGGATTAAAGCGACCCTAGAATTCCATGAACGGATCTTCCTTTTTTTCATTTCTAGGAACTCCATACCATTTTCTGAAATAAAAGAATTCGTACTTGAATACGCAGAAGGTTTGGGATTTCTCAATAGGGGCGGCAAACCGCATCGATATCGAATCCAATTATATCTTTTAGAAACGGATCCTGGGTTTGAAGATGAACCTATTGCAGTCGAAGATGAGGAGGATTCTCTAGAATTTTTTAGACCACAAACATTAAGAAAAACCCTGATCTCTAAGCCCATTCTCATTGATTCAAGTTTGATAAATTATAACAATGACGAAATGGTGAAATTAAATCAACTAATAAAGGAAATAATGCGATTAACCGAATTTTCTTATACTGAAGAAACAATTAAAAATAAAAAACATGTATTTAAATTGAGAAAATAAACGTTTAGTGAGAAAATGAAGAGTAAAGAACGTGTGAAACGGGCATTAACCTTCAATAAACCCGACCGTGTTCCACAGTTTAGAACCCCCTCTGGTGATGTTTTTGTGTTAGTGAATATGCCTTCAAAAAACTGGCAACCTAATGAGAAAAATGTTTATCCTCATCTTTTGTCTGATGCTCTACGAAAATGGAGATTATACAGATGGAAACGCCCAGATTGGGCCCCTAAAGATTGGTGGAAACATGAACGGGAAGAGGTAGATCAGTGGGGCTGCTATTGGAATAAAAAAACGACTGATATTACGATGGGCCATCCTGGACGTCCTGTTATCGATACATGGGATAAGCTAGAGACGTGGGAGGGCCCCAATGCAGGTGATGGGAAAATATACAGATTTTTTAACAGATTATCCAAGTTATATTTTAGAAAATACAAGCTTGCCTTAGTGTATGATTCCAATTTCATTTTTAGCCGTGTTTCTATGTTACGAGGCTTCACAAACCTCCTGATTGATCACCGGAGAAATCCCAAACAAGTCCATCAATTGATTAAGAGAGTTACTGATATTTTTATGAGTAATGTCGAAATGTTAGTAACGAAATATAACATAGATGGTATCTGGGTAGCTGATGATCTCGGGAGCCAGGAGGCGCTCTTTTTTAGTCCGGAAATGTTTAAGAAATTTTATGCAGGTCCCTATAAAAAGATTATAAACTATCTCCATGATCACGATTCTACTTTTCATCTGCATAGCTGTGGCAACATCGGAGAGCTCGTTTCTACTTTAATTGATATTGGTGTTGATGCGCTCGAGTTTGACTCACCGCGTTTATCAGGGTTCGGAAAACTCTTCGAATTCCGGGGTAAACTTCCTTTCTGGGCCTGTGTAAATATCCAATCCGTGTATCCGAATGGAACACCAGAAGAAGTAGAACAAGAAGTTATAAAAATGATCCAAACTTTTAGCACTCAAGAAGGCGGGTATCTCGCTTATTTCTATCCAGATATTAAAGCCATCAATATTCCAAAACGCAATTTTAAAGCCTTTAAGGAAGCATTAAAAAAATGGGGGACCTATCCCCTCAAATGCTTGTCTTGACAGAATTTTTTAAGTGAAGAAATCATATAAAAGATTAAAATGCAAAAATAAAATTGAAAATATGATTTTCTAGTGAGAAAATGATCAGCAGAGAACGTGTCCAACGGGCGTTGACCTTTAACAAACCTAACCGTGTTCCAATTTTCAAACCACCCTTTAACGATGTTTTTGTAATGCTTAATATGCCTTCAAAAGGCTGGCAACCTAATGAGAAAGGTGTATATCCTCATTTAGGGGACGGAAGTATCGCAAAATTAAAAATATACGAGTGGAAACAACCTGATTGGGCTATTAAAAATTGGTGGAAATACGATCGGGAAGAAGTTGATGAGTGGGGATGCTACTGGAATAAAAAAGCGAGTGATTTTACAATGGGCCATCCTGGGCGCCCTGTCATCGATACATGGGATAAATTAGACACATGGGAAGGGCCAAATGTTACTGATAAACAAACTTACAAGTATCTGGGAAGGTTATCCCAACTTAATCTTAGAAATTATAGAGTTGCTCTTATACATGACGCGCAATTCATTGTTACCCGTGCATCCATGGCACGTGGCTTCACCAATCTCCTGATTGATTATCTGCGAAATCCCAAGCAGGTGCATCACTTAATAAAAAAAATCACTGATATTTTTATGACGAATATTGAAATGTGGCTGCAATACAATCCAGATGGTTTTTTTATTTACGATGATCTGGGCACTCAGAGTGGATTATTTTTCAGTCCGGAAATATTCAAGAAATATTATGCTGATCCTTACAAAGAAATAATAAACTATCTCCATGATCACGATTATGCTTTTCATTTACATAGTTGTGGGAACATTGGGGAATTAATACCAACTCTGATCGATATCGGAGTGGATTCTATCGAACTTGATTCTCCACATCAGACAGGGATTGAAAGACTCCTTGAATTCCGAGGTAAAATTCCTTTCTGGGCCTGTGTGGATATTCAATCTGTATATCCAAAAGGGTCACCAGAAGAGGTTGAGCAAGAGGTTATAAAGATGATCCAAACTTTTAGCACTCAAGAAGGGGGATATCTCGCTTATTTCTACCCCCAACCCAAAGCAATCAACATCCCTAAGGTTAATATTCAAGCATTTCACAAAGCACTTAAAAAATGGGGAAAATATCCCCTCAAATGTTTATCTTGATAAAATTTTTGAATGAAGAAATTATTTGTTTATAAATAATAAAGAACACATAATAAAACTTAGAAAATAACGTTCTGGTGTGAAAATGAAAAGTAAAGAGCGTGTGAAACGGGCACTGACCTTTGATAAACCCGATCGAGTACCAGTATTCTATAGTGCCTTTGGGGATGTATTTCCTTTATTCAATTTACCATCGAAAAAGTGGCAACCGAATGAAAAAAATGTCTATCCGTGGTACATATCTTCCCTTATCCGTAAATTAAGACTTCATAGGTGGAAAAGGCCCTCCTGGGCACCCAAAAGCTGGTGGAAGTACGACCACGAGGTAGTTGACGAATGGGGATGCTACTGGAATAAAAGGGGAAACGATTTATCAATGGGACATCCTGGAAGACCCGCTATTGACCCATGGGATAAGCTAGATGTATGGAACCCTTCCCCTACTATTGTAGATCCAAATTCGTATAAGCTTATGAATTGGATATCCAAGTTTTTTCCTCAAAAATATAAAATTAGCATAATAAACAGCATTATTTTTATCCAAAATAGAGTATCCATGCTTCGTGGTTTCACAAATACCCTAATTGATCACCGAAGAAATCCAAAACAACTGCATCAATTGATTAAGAAAGTAACTGACAATTTTCTGAGTAATGTAGAAATGATGATAACCAAATACAAACCAGACGGGATTTGGGCATGTGATGATCTCGGGACCCAGGAAGCACCGTTTTTTAGTCCAGAATTATTTAAAAAATTTTATACAGACCCCTATAAGAAAATCATTGACTATTGTCATGATCACGATTGTGATTTTCATTTACATAGCTGTGGTAACATTGGCGACTTGATTCCAACTTTAATTGACACTGGAATTGATTCCCTCGAGTTTGATTCGCCACGTTTGTCAGGCTTTGATAGACTCCGTGAATTCCAAGGCATATTTCCCTTTTGGGCGAGTGTAAATATTCAAACTGTATATCCAAATGGTACCCCAGAAGAAGTAGAACAAGAAGTGATAGAGATGCTCAGAACTTTTAGCACTCAAGATGGAGGATTTCTAGCCTACTTCTATCTGGATAGAGATGTTATCAATGTTCCAAAGAGAAATGAAAGAGCTTTTAAGAAAGCCCTCAAAAAATGGGGTAAATATCCGCTCCAAGTTTTATCTTAACAAAATTTTCTAGCGTATATATGTGAGAAAAATGAGTCGCCAATGGCAAATCGTTAATGATGTCATAGCTGACGCAAATTTGATTTTGGAAGTTTTGGACGCGAGGGATCCAAATGGAACTCGAAACAAACGAATTGAAAAATTAATCCTCTCACAAAACGATAAAAAATTGCTTCTCGTTTTGAATAAAATAGATTTAGTTCCCAAAGACGTTGCCAATGAATGGCGAAAATTATTACAATCAGAATTTCCTACTATCGCAATTAGTGGCACCCGTGGATTTGAAAGAACTTTACGCTTATTACGAAAAAAAATCCTTCAATTTGCTCCCAGTCTCCCTGTTTACGTTGCAATTGTAGGATATTCGAATGTTGGAAAAAGCACCATAATTAATGGACTAAAAGGTGCTAAAATTGTTGGAACTTCGCCCCAAGCTGGCTTCACGCGAGGAAAGCAGTATATTAATTTAACTAAAAATATCCGCTTGATTGATTCACCTGGAATAATTCCGATCGAGGGTGATGAACTAGAACTTGCCTTGAAAGCGGTTATCACTCCCGAAAAAATTAAAAATGTGGATGCCGTTGTTGCCGAAATTATGAACCGGACTGGACCTTCTATATTATCGAACTTTTACAAATTGAATTATATAGGATTGGATGACCTTCTTGAGAAACTTGCCAAACGGCGTGGCAAAATCTTACCAGGTGGCATCCCGGATATGTATGAAGCGGCTAAAATCGTTATTAGGGATTTCCAGCGGGGACAAATCCCTTATTATACACTTCCAAATGAACAAAAAAATTAAACTAAGACCTCTCTTAATGCAACAATGTTGCTATTAACCCATTGTTCAAGGATTGATACGTCAGTTTTGTGGGAAGCAAGTGCAAAAAAGCTAACATTTTCAATAATAGGTTTATAATAAAGAATTGATTCATAATATCTGATGAGGACATCTCTAATTATTTTCTCATCATCTATTTTCGGGAGTACCCCCATAATTTCAGTTAATTGGGCTGTATATCTTCGTATTTCACTTTCATCAGTAGCAGCATATATCAATGGCAGTCCTTTTAATCTTCCATGGGTTCCTATTAAAGCTATGATTTCTGAATTACTCTTTTTCTGTAATTTTTTTATTTCAGGTTCAAATTCTGTGAGGAATTCAATTGATTTCCCCGAAAAAAACTCTTTCAACCGAGAAAATATTCCCATCTCAAACTATCCCTATAAATATTTTTTCTATCTGATTCTTGATATTTTCGTTGATGCTTCCTCGACTAATAAGGTTGCTAGTCCGATTGGTGTATTTCTTCGCGCAAAACAGCATAAGACTATATCACCATTAACCTTATGCAAAATAATATATCTATTTTCATAATACAAGATGATTTGGTCCAATACTGTGCTTTTAAATTTCCAAAATGCATCCATTTGCCCAATGATCAAGTCCAAAAAATCTTGTTTGGCTGCACCCAATAAGGGCACACCATTAATTGAAATTAAAGCTACATCTAAAATTTCATTGCTGGAACGTAATTTCTCTAATATCTCCATATATTTTATTTTTCTAGCCTCAGATACCCCAACTTCTTGGGGTTTTGATATTAAATCATCAATAATGTCATTTAATCCTAAAAAATCCTCTGTTTTACAAAAATTTTTCTTAATATGATCGGCATAATCTGTCTCTATGATCTTCTTTAATGTGGTCAATTTTTGGTGAACATAAATAATACTGTCTGCTTTATCAAAAATGACAGCTAAAATTAATGACTTCCCAACAATTTCGAATAACATTCTGTATGGCCCTAATTCTATATCCTGAACATCTGCCCCACATAGACTTTGGGTAAATGTAAAGAAAGCCGAGAAAAATCCGCTCATCACGGTTTCATTCATGTCTATTTTCCCAAAAGATTTCTTGTATATATTTTCCCCTGTTCTTTTTAGAATTAGGAAATATTGAATCATTCTTCTTAGTTCCATTCAACATATTTCTTTAAGAATAAAAAAAAAGAGGTAATTATATTAACTATTTCTTCCTCACTTAACTTTAATCTTAAAGACACATTCTGGTTTTCTGTCTGCTATTAATTGTTCACTCTTGAATTCTATGTTCTTTAATGCTTTCTTAAAGGCTTCTTCGACCATCCCTTCCGTATACGTGCAATATAATTTATCAGATATTTTCATATTTGCACGTTTAAAGGGACACGTCTTAATTTTTACAGTCAATTCATTACTGCCTATCTCAAATTCTGCTTGTCCTTCACCTAACGCTGGTTCAATGACATCCTTCACAAATTTTTCGATAAATTGCTCCGGGGTCCAGTTTTCAGTCTTATATTTTATCCGTAACCGTCTTTCTATTGCTTCTCCTTGCCCTTCTCCCATTAATCTGAAAACAGTTTGTACCGATTCAGGACCCATTACATTATAAATTTCTTTAATTGCCATTTTAAAAACAGATGCTATAAATCTTAGTTGTGACGACATTTTTCTTCTCACTCTTCTATTTGAAATAATTGCCCTACTTTTTTGCTACTATCCTCCATTTCTAAGGTCACTAGTCCAATATTAGGTTCTTTATTTGTTAATCCCACTAAAATTACTCGGCCTGCTCCAATGAGAAACATGTTCCCCTTATCGATTTCCAACGATAAACTCCGAAAAGTCCCATTAAATAATGCTTCAGCAGTTCTTTTAGAGGTACCTAATAGTGCTGCAGACATTGCAGCAACCATTCTTTCATTTGCTTCACTAGGTAAGGCAGACGCTATCAATAATCCGTTAGTTCTAATAATAGCTGACCCTATTATATCCGGAACCCTTGCTTCCAGATCCTTTAAGATATTTTTAACTTCGTCGATTTTACTCATGAAAATTCCCTCTGTGATCTTCATTTTTACTTATTTTCATTATAAATTAGTTATTCGATCTTCATTTTGCTTTATATCTTAACTTCGACAACTAAAGTTAATTTCACTTATTTTGCTTCCTCTATTTAACCGTACTGGTCCTTCACCC
>JABXJU010000111.1 GCA_013375405.1 Candidatus Helarchaeota archaeon | reverse complement strand
TCCTTGCAGTTACGAACTGCTCGCTCCATCATCGTCATCCGAGACCTTTCAGCGGGATCGGATCTCGCTACATTCTGAGTTGTCAGAAACACCTCCCCTATATTCAGTGTGGCGAGAACGTGGCGGTCTATACTAAACCCGCAATGTTTGCAGGTGAAGGTCTGACCTTGACATTTCGATCTTCTTCCACATTTTAAGCAAATTTGAGAGGTATATCGGGGGTTAACGTATTGGACGGGATGCCCCATCGCTTTGACCTTATATTCTAAAAAGGTTTGAAATTGCCGAAAGTTCCAACGGTTCAATCTCCGTCGTATTTTCTTGGATTTCTTCTGGTGGCGTGGTTGGAGATTCTTTTGACGTGCTAAGGATTGTCGGATGTTCGTTAAGTCTTCGAAAACGATTAGCGCCTCATTCGCCTCAACCAATTCGGCGATCTCGTTGGTAACTGCGTGCATTGTATTGGCGGTCTTATGCCGTTCCCGTTTCCCGTATTTATCCAGTAACTGCTTGCGTTTTTGCGGTTGGTACTTCGGGTCTTGAGCAATCTTTTCGGCAATGTTACGTCGCTTGAGGGAATAGGTGAAATGAGTAGTGGATAGTTGAGAAGTATCTAGTGACCTGACCTGCGCGCTGGTTTTATTGACCAACAGGTAGTCCACGCTGCGCTCATTTGTATCGATAAAGAGGAGCGATTTAGCTTCTCGCGGTTGTACTTCTTGAGTAAACGGGATGAAAATGTCCACCGTGCGATCTGAATTTAATTTTAAAGTGATTTCGCCGTGTTTCTGGGTTTTCAACCTATTAAAATGAGGTGTCGACTGAAAGGGAATATATAACTTACTTCGCGGTTCGATGACCAGCACCGCATAGTCCCCGTCAAGATAGCAGAGGCATTCTTCTAACCGCATCGAATTCTTCTTATAGGTAGGATTGGGGAGACGGTGGTTCTTCTTGAAGCACCACGAATTCCACGACCTCAAAATATCTTTGGTGATGCGGGCGGTGGAGTGGCAGTAATGAGTATGGAGTTGCGGAAACTTGGCTTTCCATTCAAAATAAAACGACTTGCGGATTTTGGGGTACGAGGAATAAGCGTAGTAAATATTCCCCTTTTTGGACACTTTCTGGAACAGTGGGTTATCTACGCACTTCGCAATCAAGAAATTAACCGATTCCTTGAAGCAGGTAATTGTTTGGGTGATCTTTTCGTACTTGCGCTTGGTCAATCGTAAAGAAGTGAGGCGAACCGTTTTAATCGTTTTCAATATGTACCCTCAATTACAAATCACAATATAGTACGCTACCATCCATTATAAATCTGCCCAACCAAAATGCGCAAATGACATTTTTGCGCAAAATATACCCACCCAAAAATAAAGTGAGGCTGTTTATTTTTATTGAAATTTATTGACTTTTATTCACTTTTTGTAGATGTTTCAAAACCCTTTAAATTTTCAGGAACAATAAAAAAAATCCATACTGAGTTGCCTAAATACAGACCACCATCACAAAATCGCGAAGATGAAGAAGTCAGGAATCGTACAGAAATGTACACACAATAATTTGATGTCATAATTTTTAATTAACATTACTGATGATATCTAATTATATTGTAAAAATATACAGGTGATCACTTGAAGAAAAAACAAAAGGTGGATCTAAAACCAATCGAAATAAATACCCCAGTGGCAAATCAAATGAGGGAGTTATTGAAGTTAACTAAAACTTCACCGAAACTGAAAGAAATGTATCTAAAAAAAGCCTACCCAGAGGGAGTGGAGCAGACAGGTACCCCCATACCAGTTAATGTTACAGTACCAGTTAATGTTTCTCTAGGTGAGTATGAGGATCAAATATTGCCATTTGTTGTCACAGAATACTTCATCAAAAAGGCAGGGACCATACTTTTAATGGATTGCCCATGTCGTAGAGCCAATAAATGCAAAAATCACGACTATCATTTAGGTTGTACGTGGTTGGGGGAAGGAGCTCGCCATGTAGATCTATCTAAATGGCCAGTTAGAAATGGACGTTTAGCAACTAAAGAGGAAGCTTTAGAGCGAGAACGCTTGGCTTATGAAAATGGTTTGGTCCCCCATTTAGGAAAGCTGAGAGGTGATGCGGAGTTATATGGTGTGGTAGATTATGAGGATCAATTCATGTCTATTTGTCATTGTTGCTCTTGCTGCTGCGTTGTTAGCTTAATGAAATATGGCCCATCCGTGTATAAACAAGTTGTAAAAAGGATGGAAGGCGTTGAGGTAAGGGTAGATCCTGATAAATGTAAAGGCTGCGGAGCGTGCTTTAAAGTCTGTATCTACGACGGTTTGAGGATGGAAAATGATAAGGCAGTAATTAATCAAGAAAATTGCATGGGATGCGGTCGTTGCGAGATGACATGCCCAAACAAAGCAGTTTCCATTTCAATAGATGATTACAGTCGTATTGATGAATTGATTGCCAGATTCGAAGCTCGCGTGGATATTTCTTAATTAAATTTTTAGTAAGCTCAAAGTTTGATCTTTATAGTTTAAATAATACCGTCCCAAGCTGCACGCTCTTTTTCATAAAATGCTTCAACCACTTTAAACTCGCTTCCGATCAGCATGGTCGTTCTCTTCTCAACATCATATGGTGGCCATTCGGGGATGCTATCATGGTTTGGATTTCCAGTTCGAGCAAATGCAATCCAAGTATCCATCATTTTATCGCTGAGGATTTTCACAGCAGCTCCTTTCCCTACAAACGTATCTATTCTTGGAATAGCATAAGTGCTAAAAACAAAGGGAATTTCAACAGCATGGCAAGAACCTAACCGCCCTTTGAACAATGGTGACGGCCACGTAAATAAATAATTGTAAGTATTGGGCTGATGGATGTGATGCGCCTCAGCTATGCGAATTGATGGAATACGAAATATAAAATCAGTACCTATAGCATCTATTATCTCTCGAGGTGTTTCCCTAGCTTCTTGATATATCTCAATTAACTGTCTAACTTTACTTTCATCTATCCCCATTAAACCTGTCACAGTTTGTAATAATTTATATAATCCATCGGCATCTATCTTGCGCATACTAGGAAGTAAGGCACTGAAGAGCTTCATCTCATCTAGATTCGTACCTATTAGTAAATCTACATCACTCGCCGAACCCGCACGCACTGCCTCTAGCGGATGCTTCGGCAGAGTCTTACCGTCAACCCTTGGGGAAAATGCAAGAATATTAGTCATTCCCCCTTTAAGAGTAATTCTGTTTTGTATTTTGACAATTTTTTTCGTAGGTACTTCACGTAACGCATCAATATCATCTATCTCAATTCTCAGCTTTTTCATAAAGGTCTCCGAACTTTGTTTATCTGTTGATAAAGTAGGACGCGTGGCGCCACTCTGAGAGATAGCATGATGAAAAAATCCCTTCGCCGCAGGCATGGCGAGTAAGGTAGTGACTGACATTCCGCCAGCCGATTCCCCAAAAATGGTGACATTATTAGGATCACCACCAAAGACCTCAATGTTATTTTTGATCCAATCCAAAGCAGCTATTTGATCAAGCAAACCCGCATTGGCAGTCACACCTGGAATATATAAAAAACCCAAAGCACCTAATCTATAGTTGATTGTAACTACTACTATATTCCCTTGGAGGGCTAAAGGGGCACCATCATAAATTGGAATAGCTCCGCTTCCGGTAGTAAAAGCACCACCATGTATCCATACCATTACTGGGCGTTTTGCATCATCCGTTTCAGGTGTCCAAACATTAAGTGTTAAGCAATCCGCCTCACTTTCTTGAATAGGGAGTTTACCAAAAAGGATTTCAAGTGCGTTAAACCCCTGCATTGCGTAGGGTCCAAATTTAGTAGCATCAAGCACATCTTTCCAAGGCTCTCTCGGGGCGGGAGGCGAAAAACGCAAAGCACCTATAGGTGGAGCTGCATAAGGAATGCCCTTAAATATTTGTATGCCTTTACTACGATATCCTTGAACCTTACCTGATTTTGTTTCAACAATGATTTTTTTAGTTTCAGCAATAGTCTTCATATCTATATCCTCTCTTTTTTCTTTAATTTCTACTTAGTTCAAAAACTTACAAGAGTCTACTATTAACAATTAAAAGTAAGTTAATAGGACACGATATCCAATATATTAATTGTCATATATAAAGTACGAACGGGAGGAATGGATGATAGAATTTAACCTTAAGAAAGCTTTCATCCTCTTTTCTTTCGCTCTTTTGATGGAGGGCGCGGGGGCTGCAATATTTTATGGATTCATTTATTATTATTTTGTGATGATGTGGAGTGGCTTAATAGTGGTGATTCTAGCTCTCGTTTTCCTTTTATTATTATTTTTAGGAATATTACCTCGGAAAGAAAAATCGTACACCCCGAATTTTTTTCTATGTAGCATGATACTTAATTATTTTTTATCCATGCTCTTTTTATTCACGTCTTTATATTCTATTAATCACTTGTTCATCATGATTTTAAACTTGACCCTTGCAATATTTAGTACCTACACTTATAAAGGTCTCAAAAAATCCAAAAGCGACTCTATTGATACTCTTGAGAAATGAAATAGGCGATAAGGCAAACTCCCATAAAAAATTTAATTTATGATATAAAAACAAAATATTATATGAAAAATGATGATAATTTATATAATTCTTTAATTAGAAAAGAAAGAAATAGAAATTGTGGGACGGATTAAAAAATGTCCAAAAAAAGAGTAATTGCATTAATATTAGTTTTAGCATTTGGAATCGTATTCATACTTGGAGGGTTTTTGATAAACAGTTTCATACAGAATTTAGTTTTCAACAATATTGATTATGCTCTTCTAGAGATGCGAGACCGCGCAGGACCATTGGCGGAACCCATAGTCAATTCGACAATTTCAGTAAATGGGATAAATATGATTGTTACCATTTCTAGCCTAGGAGCCCTTTTTAATGATTCCAGCACTGATTCAGGATTAGCTTGGTATATTAACCAAACCTATGGAACGGGCGATCTTAATTATACTTTACTAGCTCAGGATAGGATTGCATACGGAAATAATACAGGAGATCCTGACAGTCCATATTATCTTCCGGGTATATTGGCAGATCTGAACCAAGGTACGGGTCTTATGGATTATCTAGATCTATATGAGATGGCTGTAATAAATTTAGCAGAAAAAAATCAGATGATTGATAATTATAATTGTACTTGGGAACATCTTGGATATGTAAAAGATTATTATTATAATTATTGTATCGTAGAGATACCAACTTTAATCGAAATGGGTATCGTATCTGTATTTAAACCAGAATTGCAAGGTTTAAACTCAACGCTAGAAATAGCAGAATTTTACTTTCTCCAACAATGGTGTAATGGTTCACTGTTTCCAAACGGATTTCCATTACCGTTACAAGCCGGTATCTTTTATGGATTTGAAGTAGGATACCAGAGTCAGACCGTCCCCATAATACCAACTAATATGACAAGAAACTCCATGTACCAACTATGGAACACGTCAAATCCCTATTCGCTCGTAACCGACGAAGGGCTTAATCATTGGTGGAATATAGGTCCCAAGAACTCAACACATTATAATGCGACGCGAGATGTGAATTATTTAGAAGATGATGTTGTTGATATGATTGTTGCCTGGTTGTCTAGATTTTTAAGCAATATAATGCCATATCTCGCACAAGAAGCATATTCCTTACCTACGGATACGACAACTTTAGGCAATGCCATTCAAAGAGGTGGAGTTGCAATAGGTCTTCCAATGATCTGTCTAGCTGCGACAATAATTGTGAGGAATAGAATTATCAAAAGAAAAGATAAATCCCTTCATAAACAGGATAAATAATAGAAAAGAAAAATCTCTTTAATAATAGATTATAATTTTTCTATTATAAATTTAGATATCGCTCAATTTTTTTAAAAAGACGCACTAAAAATTAAGAGATAATAGTATAATAGTGGGCTCCCAACCGTTTCATGAACTTATCTTTTTGAAAATCAGTGAAGTATTTGAACGATTGGGTTTCAATTTTAAATTTATGAGAAATAAAGGCGACATACTCATGGTTGCACCTTTCAGATCGGATTAAAAGTGTGAATGGGTCCTCAGCGGGTTCAAAAACACTTTTAGGAACAAAGAAAGGATGTTTGGATTGACAATCTGGGCATTCGATAAGGAAAGGATAGGCTTCTGTACGCACCACCCTTTTTTTAATCTGTCTGCCTAAAAAATCAAAGACAGGAAGCTGTGATTGTTTTGTGAGTTGCACTATATCTGTATAAGAATGTTGACCATCGCATAAATGTAAGATACCAATTTCTTCCATCGTCGCTTTAATCTTGTCGCCAATCTCTTCGTTGCGAATGGGATAATATATCGGCATTTCTTTACCTAATATTTGTTTCGCTACCTTTTTCTCAATCTTCTTTGCTTCAAAGGGCGGCATTGCTTCGGGGACTTCAGCAGGAACTTCTATGTCACCAATGAGCTTATCAATTTGTTCGGCGAAATATTTGATGTTTTTCTTGAACGAGAGAAGTTGAGCGATATTTCCTTTATTTGCAAATAAAATAACGATACTTTTTTTGGAAATCTTAAAGATCATCAAATTTTTGCTTGATAAGGGGATTGCATAATCCCCAATGCCTAGATAGTTAATGTTAATTTGAATAGATCGTTTGATAATATCCTCATAAGGATCCAGTTGATCATCCGTGATTTTGGTATTTCCAAAAACATCGGATATCGATACATAGACCCGAAACCCGGAATTTGCCAAAGAAGTAGTGATTTCTTGCTTAATAGAGTACCATTTTGCGTCCAAGTTCCATCACGCATTTAATCTTCTTTATAATCTTCTGATACTTCAGCAGTAAGTAATTTTGAAACTTTTATGGCCGTTCCGAGTCTCCGAAACGGTTTTATCGCGATCTGTTTGCGTAGCATCATCCCTAACACAACAAAAAGCTGCTTGACTTTGTGGAAAAAGCTGCCAACCAGAAGCCCTGCCACTTTGCCAATATCTCCGAAAGTCCCTTTAATGATGAGATCCGCCTCTTCATCTTCATAATCATAATATTTTAATCTGGAAGAGCCACAATCTACACATTTTTCGATTATGGTTTTAATAATAGGTGTAAATAATTCTATTTCGCTGACCTTCCCGGTGAGATCCATTGGCTCTTCCT
This sequence comes from Candidatus Helarchaeota archaeon, assembly GCA_013375405.1. The sequence continues at coordinate 6,634 of JABXJU010000111.1, read as the reverse complement.
GCACATTCAAATCAGTCCATAGACCTTGCCATCCGCAGTCTCGGCAAATCATTGCAGGTGTGGAATATTTCTTATATGAAAGCCATGGGCGCCCATCAATTTCTCCAAAATGGATGACAACGGCCTCATGTTCATCAGATAAAAGAAATTCGACTCTTTTTCCCTGAAATTTCCCTTTGACAAAGAGTTCTTCTCGTTCCTCAGGGGTAAGAGCTCGTAAACATCCGATTAATAATTCTCCTAAAACTTCTCCAGCTGTTTTCAATTTCTTATCACCACTAACTTATATTTTCCTCAATTCGTCTCCAAATTCCGAGAACTACCATTTTTCTCTACCAATACCCATCGAAGTTATATGTTCTTTCCCATAAAATGGTTCTGCCGGCGTTTCATGGGTGATATCTGTATAAATTCCGCTAAACGCTTCCTCTTCCGTTAGCCCCCATTCATAGGGCATTATTCGTGTTCCCTCAGGATAGATCCAATCGAAAGCTTCGTTTTTCCATACCGTCTTATCTTTCAAATCAGGAGGTTGGCACCCTAACGTCTGGCGTGGTGTTGGGACGCCATTCTCTTTCAAATTTTTTACTATTAGATCCCAGAGTTCTGGTGCAGTATCTTTATAAAACTGTATCAATCGCGGCTCAAACCCGTTTATATTGAGTCTATTGCTGGTAAGTAAGCCCGTCAACCTGATCGTGAATTCTGGGCGACCCAGCGCGAAAAGGAGATTCGATATTGGAGGCCACGGGACATAGCAAAAATAATAATCTGGTAAGCCGTAAATCCTCTTAGAATTGACCCCGTCCCATACATCTGCTATCCCACTATAACTGGAAGCTTCTTGAAAAATGTTGACCGCAGCCGACATCCATACAACAGCCATAGAATATGCAGAAGTGGCCCATTGTGGACTTCGCTCATTGCGAATGTCTTTCAAAATATCTATAATATGATATCCAGCTTCGGTAAAATTTTTTGATTTTTGTGGAATATCGCGAAGTTTATGACCGAGTTTAAGGTGGCGGCGTTCAAAGACTTCGTCTTCGCCTAACAAATACCAATAATCGACCGGCACACCATTCTCCATATGACCGTTTATTAGTAAATTAATTTCATAGTTTTCATCATTGACAACAAGGAATGTGATATCTGTGCTATTCCCATAAAGGAGTTTGGTCGTTCCCATTTGGAGATCAGACCGGACATATAATACTGGAGGGAAGAACCACGTGGTTAAGACGTTTTCAGGGTCTGGGATCTCGCCGCTTACCACTTTTTTTGCGGTCTGGATAGCAATCATGAATTTTTCGCTCAGAAATTCCGCAGCATTTGCAAAGAACCCTTGTTGATCACCCGCAACTTTTTCCATAAAGTATTTCCAGCCGAGTGCTTGATAATTTTGCCAACTATGCTCACCGAGTGGCATATAAACTTTCGAAGGATATTTATCTGGGATATCTCCTAAGGTATAAGGGGACATGAGTCTCTAATTCCTCCATTAACTTCTCATTTCTAATTTTTTCATGTAAATTTTCTTAAGCAATTATAATCTTTTTTGAAATCTCTTTTTACTTCGATAATAAATGAATAGTCTATTTCTAATTTATATTATATCTTTTATTTAAATTTAAAGAAGTATATAAATTCACAAATAACTTTTTTTCTTTTTAGAGCATTTTGAAGCGATAGTGTAAATAATCGCCTTGAGCTGAATTTAAACATTAATAAAAACAAAATTTTTTGTTTCTCATTCAAGCTAAGTGATAGAGTATCTTTGATAGCATCTTTTTTTGGGGAACTACTCAAGAAAGATAATTTACCAATGGGCAGAACCGTCCAGGATAGGATCATTTTCAGAATAGGGTTCATCTGATCCTTTTTTCAATTTTAATTCAATTTCCCACTTATTATCAGATCCTAAAACAACTTCAAAACCTAACTATTTGATGGAATTTATAATATCTTTTTTATGAAGACATTTTGGGAACTGTTCTTCTTTTAAAATCCATTTTTACATAAAAAATATTAATAATCAGCGTTCGATAAGAGATGGACGTTCCCGATCTTGACCCGTGTTAAACCCTCTGCTTTAGCTGCTTTAAGGCAGCGATCCGCGTGTTCTTTACTCGTAGTGGGGAGATCATTTAAAAAGAAATGGGGATAGAACCCTAAGAGCGAATAGGGAATTGTAGGATCGAGATCCGCGATAAAAGATGCGATCTGCTGCACTTCTTCTAAATCTACATATCCAGGAACAAGAAGGGTAGTTGCAAAAAGGAGGGGAATTTCAGGGCGTTCCTGGATAAATGGCTTAATTCTTTTAAAATTATCAAGGGTCTGACGATTTGTAACGCCACAAAGTGCGATATTTAACGATTCATGAAAGGTTTTAAGGTCAATTTTGACAGTTCCCCCGCTTTTCAGGGCGTATCCTACAGCTCTCTCGAGAAGCGGCCAATTCATGCCCCCATTTGTCTCCCAACATATCCGGAGAATGCGTTTCTCTCGTTCTGCCATTTGAGACGCAAGTTTAGAAACGGCAAGTGAATGTAGCATCTGGGGACCAGGATCTCCCCCAAAGTAACAAATACAGCTAACACGTTTATGGGCTTTACTTACCAAATCCTTGGCTGAGATAAGTGGTTCTAGTCTCTGAGGCATCTCACGATACTGCGCATTTTGACAGAAGAGGCAATTGAAACCACAGGCTCCATAAAACACGGCGAGATTTGCATAGCCGTGCTCTGGCCCATCTTTATAGGCGAATTTCGGATAGCCATGCCCATAAGCAGGGCATATGAACGCACAGCAATTAGTTGGGAGCGGATCGTAGTACCAATCGAGAAGCCCAATTTCAGGAGTCCCTGCATTTCGAATTAATTTCTTATCTCTATTAATAACTAATCCACAATATCCTACTTCATTCTCCCCAATCTTGCAATCATTGACACACAGTCCACATTTAAGTCCATTTGATGATTGAGGCGGGGCACCCGGGAGGTTGTAAGGTTTCCGACTCGCTATATGTAGTTGGCTAGTGAGTTTTAATGCGTCTTCTGATTTGTGAAGAATACAATCTAAACAGACACCTAATTTTTTGGAGACTAATAACTCATTTTTCCCACAAATCTTACAAAGCGGTCGTTCTAACTCTTTTTTCTTAAAGAATTTGAACATATATATCCTCTAAGAATATATTTTTTCATTTGTGATGAATAATAGGGGTTCATTTTTAATATTAAAGGTAAAAGAAAGAAATTTTAGAATTAAAACTAAGTATAGATTATTCGGATTTGGGTTCAGGTTCTTTAGGGATTTTATTGATATGAGTTTGGATTTCTTTAGAGGTTAAACGGGTAAATGTTTTCGTATCGGCTCGGATGACGGCGATTTCGATATTTGTTGGGTCAAATTTTTCACTTTCTATTACTTTCTTTATAGCACGAAGTGCGAGAAGTATTGCCGTATCAAGCGTAAGATCAGGTTTATATTCTTGATCAAAAAATTCTCGGACTTTTACATCACCGCCACCAATTGCGTGCGCTTTAAACGACCAATAGGCTCCGCTGGGGGCTGATACAAATAGTTGAGGGCCATCAGCATCAATTCCCGCAATTAAAAGCGAAACTCCGAACGGTCGAACTCCGGCAGTCTGCGTATAAAATTGTTTTAGGTCACAAATCTTTCTGGTTAATTGCATAACTGTGACATCTTCATCATAAGTGAGTTTATTAATTTGCGCTTGGACTCGTGCATGATCTACTAACACTCGTGCATCTGCTGTTAAACCAGCAATGGCAGCTCCGATATGTGTGTCAATATCGAATACCTTCTCGATTGATTCCGGATCTTGAAGACTATATATCCTTTTCTCCACCACCAAGACAACCCCCTCAGGACATTTAACTCCTACTGCAGTGGTACCGTGCCTTATTGCTTCAATCGCATACTCAACTTGAAAAATTCGCCCATCAGGTGAAAACGTGGTGATCCCCAAATCATACCCTTGCTCATTGCGCATCATCGTCTCTCAGCCTTCTATCTCTTTCTATTTCTGCCAACAAACGAAATCATCAAGATCTCGTTTATTTAGCATACTTCATATACTCCTAGTCAATAATAATTCTTATTTAAAGGTTTGGAGAAAACTAAAAAAACCAGAATCTTTTATTAATTGGAGACATTCCAAATACGTGTGATAAGAATGGATTCAGAGATTCAGTTTGACAAATTAAAAATCCCAGAAGAGGGCGAACGGATTACAATTGAAGGAGATCGGTTGGGTATTCCCGATAAACCCATTATCCCCTATATTGAAGGAGATGGGATTGGATCGGATATCACGCCGATTATGAGAAAAGTGCTAGATACCGCTGTAGAGCACGCTTATAAAGGGCAGAGAAAAATCACTTGGTTTGAAATTTTTGCGGGTGGAAAGGCTCAAGATATCTATGGAACGGTCTTACCACCGGATACCTATAAAGCCATTGAACACTTTATCGTTGCTATTAAAGGACCTTTAACAACTCCCGTAGGTGGCGGCTATCGTAGTTTAAATGTTACCCTTCGACAAAAACTCGATCTATACTCATGTATCCGCCCTGTCAAATATTATCGTGGCGTGCCCAGCCCGGTTACCTCTCCTGAGAAGATGGATGTTGTTATATTTCGTGAGAACACAGAAGACGTCTATTCAGGCATTGAATGGCGCGAAGGATCTCAAGAAGCTTTGGACTTAATTCGATTTTTAAAGGAGAAGTTTGGTGTCACTGTTGCCCAAGATTCGGGAATTGGAATAAAACCCATCAGCATTTCTTGCACGAAACGGCTTGTACGCGCAGCCATCAAATACGCATTAAAATATAATCGGGAAAGCGTAACCCTCGTTCATAAAGGTAATATCATGAAATATACAGAAGGATCTTTCCGTGACTGGGGATATGAACTAGCGAAAGAGGAATTTCGAGACCAAATCATTACAGAAGCTGAATTATGGGATCAATATAATGGTAAAATGCCTGAAGGAAAAGTTCTGATTAAAGATCGCATTGCTGATAGCATGTTTCAACAGATTCTAACTCGCACAGATGAATATGACATAATTGCTACTCCTAACCTGAATGGTGATTACATATCAGATGCCGCTGCTGCCCAGATCGGCGGCTTGGGAATGGCACCAGGAGCAAATATCGGGGATTTTATTGGATTGTTCGAAGCTACCCACGGATCCGCCCCAAAATACACTGGACAGGACAAAGTTAATCCATCTTCTTTAATTTTATCTGGCATGCTTATGCTACGCTATATGGACTGGGATGAAACGGCGGACCTCATCGAGCAGGCAATCGAAGAAACCATTCAACAGCAGCAGGTCACCTATGACCTCGCTCGCCTCATGAAAAACGTAAACCCCATAAAATGTTCCGAGTACGGAACTGCTATCTGTGAGAATATTCTAAAAAAATAGGTTGAAATTAAAAAAAATTAGGGGTAGGGCGCACCGCATTTCGGACATGCTAACGCTCCTTCCGGCACTTTGGACCAACACTTTTGGCATCGAGGCACTGTGATTAAATCGCATAGAGAGACATTTTAAAAAATTAAAAGAGGGCGAACTTTCTCATTCTTCTAATAAATTCTTCATGCTAAGATATTCTTTTTGGGTAATTTCACCCTGTGCCAAACGCTGCTTCAAGGTGTTAAGCGGGGTTTGTTCAGTAGGAGGTTTCATCTTCCCACGTATTTTTTTCGAGGGTGGGGGCGGAGCTTCTGGAGATCGTGAGCGTCGAAGGAGCCCTTGAATTACAATCGCAGCGCCAATGATAGCACCCGCTATTATTATTGGTCCAGTATAATTAGTTGCTGGGCTTGGGACTTGAGCTTGGCTATCTACTGTTATTTCGAATAGCGCGGAATCATTGTACTTGCCCGCGCGATCGTAGGTCCGTACGCAGATGTAATGCACCCCATCATCGGTCCCACCGGGATCGGTGGTCCAGGTGAATGAGAACGAGCTGCTTGAATCATGGCCGATCCCAAGCAAGGTACTCCCAGGAATGGTTGGATCTCCATCCCAGTACTCCACGTACTCGACCCCGGAATCCGCGTCAAAGGTATTGGCATATAAATTGATTGCCTCTCGGAATGGTCCATATGCTACAACTTGGGATAGGTTTGGGATGACGTTGTCAATTTGGATAAAGTAGGCCTCGGACACCTTCTCATTCTTCACGGGAGCCGCGTCATCAGAGGCGAGTGCGAAGATGTAGCAAGAAGGGAACGTGCTTGTATCCCATTCAAACTGATAATAAGTGGGAACCGTGATCAAGGAGACGTTCTGGTAACCAAATTGCACGGAATCTCCCCCAAACATAGGATCCTCAAACGTGGGATCATCATCCCAGTAAAACCTTACCATGTCTATCCCCGTCTCTTCATCGACCGCGTTGCATGTGAGGTTTATCGTACCGCTCACGTATTCATCTAAAGACAAAAGTTCAGATACCGTGGGTGATCGGCGGTCCCGCGTCCCATATTCAAAGGGACGGGACGAATACGTGAAGTTCTGGTCAAAAATCACACCATACGTGTTATAAACTTGATCTTCATAGAGATATACTAAAAACTGATC
>JABXJU010000377.1 GCA_013375405.1 Candidatus Helarchaeota archaeon | reverse complement strand
CGATCTAATCAATCTTTGTTGCACAAGAGGAGAAGTAGGCTCTCTAAGATCTGAAATCACAAAAGAACAAGTTGCAGAATTACGTGAAAAAGAACTTAGGGCCGCTAATGAAATACTAGGAGTAAAAGAAACTATAATTCTGGATTTTCCAGATGGAGGATTAATGAATGGTTCAGAATTACGTGAAAGACTTGTCTATTATGTTAGAAAGTTTAAAGCAGATAGAGTCGTCACGCTTGATCCTTGGGCATCTTACGAAGTACATCCTGATCATGTAATTGTAGGACGAATGGCAGCAGAAGCAGGTACTTTTGCGATGTTTCCATTATTATACCCTGAACAGATTAAGGAGGGTATAGAACCATATCATTGCTCTGATATATGGTTTATGGGGATACTTGGTCATCAACCAAATTGCTTTATTGATATCTCTTCAACTCTCGATAAAAAAATTCAAGCCGCCTTGAAATTTGAAGGAACTTTAGAACTTGTAGCTCAATTATTCTCCCCAGATATTTCACCGTATGATGTATCTCCCAAAGATATGAAAAAATTATCTAAAAATGCAGGAAGACTTTTCCGTTCTATGGCAACTGTTATGGGAAGGAAAGTTGATTTAAAAGCAGCTGAAGCATTTTATATCCAAAAAGTATTACCTGGACATTTTGATAATTTTCAACAACAAATGATGGAAATGTTGGGAAACCCTCCTGAACGACCAAAGATTTACTAAATTTCAAGAAAACTTAATTTTCTTACTAATTTCTTTAAATAAGAATTTAGAAATAACAAAAATAACGCAAAATATAATAATCAATTCATAACCAGGAATTATAAATTCATTATCGGCTCTACCACGCCATAAAATAATTAATATATTATCATAGCCACCATCAGTTATAATATCATTATACCCATCATTATTCGCATCACCGATAAATATAGTTTCAGGATTACCCTCTATATCCATAGTGATTTGAGGGTTCCAGTCACTGATTTCATTTTTCCATAATAATAAAGAAATAACAAAAGAATCATGACTTGATATAATAATATCATTGTATCCATCATTATTCGCATCTCCAATAAAAACACATTTAGGAAGATTCATAACATTTTTTCGAAGTTCAGGCCCCCAATCACCAGCAATATTATTCCATAAAAATATTGAAATATCATCTCCCCCCAAATTGGCAGTTACAATATCATTATACCCATCATTATTTGCATCTCCCACATAAACCCAGTGAGGAATATTTCCAGCTTGTTTCTCAATTGAATTATCCCAATCTCCTTTAGTTGAGTTCCACAATATTAGCGAAACACTATCACCCATAGTATTTGCTGTAATAATATCATTATATCCATCATTATTAACATCTTCAACAACTACATTCCATGGATTATCTCCTACATTTCTTGTTATTGGTGAGTCCCAATCTTTTGATGTTTGATTCCAAAGTAAAATAGTTGCTCTATCAATGCGATCATTTGCAGTTACAATATCATTATACCCATCATTATTTGCATCTTTTACTTGTACAAAATGAGGGTATAATCCAACTTCAATATTTATCATTTCTTCCCAACCATCTAATGTATCTTTCCATACTAATATTGAAACATGAGAACTTGCCCAATTTGCGGATACAAGATCGTTTTTACCATCATTATTGGCATCTCCTATATAAACACCATAAGGACCTATTCCAGTAGCTAATTCAAAATTTGTATCCCAATCATTAGATGTGTCATTCCATAATAACAATGAAATATCATACCCATGAAGATTTGCTGTAGCAACATCATTATACCCATCATTATTTGCATCTCCAACAAAAACAGATTTAGGAATATTTCCAACGGGTCTTGCAATACCAGCTTCCCATTTATTTAAAATTCGTTGCAACTCTGCATCATCACTCGATTCGAATTCTCCTGCCTGAATAATCTCGTTAAAATTCAAAAGAATGAAATTAAATAATAAGGTAATAAACAATAACCCAAAAATTGCCAGAATCACTTTTCTCTTAGATTCAGATCTCATTTTATTATAATGATTTAGTTAAAAATACTCTTATTATTGATAAATTAGTATTTATTAATTTTGTTTAGTAAGAAAAAAATTTTG
>JABXJU010000110.1 GCA_013375405.1 Candidatus Helarchaeota archaeon | reverse complement strand
TTTAAAGGTAAGTATCCGATCAAGTTGCTGTACGTTTCAAATATCCCGGTAATTCTAGTACAAGCTCTCTATGCTAATGCCCTATTTTTTGGGCAGTTGCTGTACCGCGCGTTTCCTACCAATCCCTTTGTTACATTTTTTGCGAAATTTAAAGAGATAGACCCGGTAGGAGGTGGGAGCCAGTGGATGGCGCCTGAGAAGGGCTGCGTCCTGTACTATTTGACCCCGCCGCGCTCGCTCCAGCAACTTATGGACGATCCCGCGCGCGCAATTATATACATGATCGTGCTAGTTTTACTGTGTGTATGGTTCTCAAAAATCTGGGTAGATGTGTCGGGGATCGCCCCACGTGACGTATCCCACCAAATAATACAAGCTGGCTTAATGGTTCCAGGATTTAGACCAACACCTAGAGTCTTAGAGCGAATTTTAGAACGCTATATCCCAACCGTAACCACAATTGGAGCAATTGCAGTGGGAGTACTAGCTGCAGGAGCTGACTTTCTAGGGGCATTAGGTACGGGAATGGGTATACTATTGACCGTAGGTATAATATATCAATATTATCAAATTATTGCACAGGAACAACTTGCATCCATGAATCCTGCTATGCGGGGATTGCTTGGATTAGAATAAGGCCACAAATGGATCATAATTAGGTCTTTTTGTCATTCCAGTTACAACTAAGAAAATTTTTTATAGAGAAGGCAATTTGAATAAATTAAATTGTCAAAATATATAGTGGTTTGAAAAATGCCAGCCCCCCGATATAGATCAAGAAGTAAAAAGCGAAAAAACATAACAACTCCAGGACGCACTGCAAAAATTCATTATCAGAAACATGGCACTAGTCTGAATAAATGTGCGGGATGTGGCATTCCTATAAAATCGATTCCCCGACTACGAGGTCCTAACATCCATAAGGTGGGTAAAGCTACAAGACGCCCTAATCGTAAATATGGAGGATATTACTGTCCTACCTGTTTACGCAAGAGGATAAAGAGCGCTGTTAGAAAATCGCTTGCAACTATAGAGGAATGAGAAAATCTTCGCCTTTTTTTACGAAGGTTATGAAATATGATAATTACCATTTCTGGTTTTCATGGAACTGGGAAAACTACCATAGCAAAGGAAGTTGCAAATGAATTTGAATTACGATATATTGCGGCAGGTGATGTGTTTCGGCAAATGGCAAAAGTTCACCAAATGAGTTTAGAAGAATTTAGTAAATTTGTCGAACAAAATTCTGAAATTGATCGCGAAATTGACAAAAGAACAGTCGATGAAGCTAAAAAAGGCAATGTCGTTCTTGATGCTTTATTGGCAGCATGGATGACACGAGATATTTCCTCTATTAATATTCTATTATATGCTGACGAGGAAGTTCGGATTGACAGAATAGCTCAACGTGAAAAATACCCTTACAACAAAGTAAAAGAAGAAACCCTTAACCGGGAAAAAAGTGAAATTGCCAGATTTAAGAAGTTATATGATATTGATTTAAATAATTATTCAATATATGATATCGTATTAAATACGGGCTTATGGTCTCAGGAATCTATGATTCAAATAGTAATCATATTAATCAAAGAACACGTAAAATCTATTCAGGAATAGGATAAAGTATTTTGATTTTTAGGAGGTATAAGAAAAATGCCAGCAATAGAGATTGGAAGAATCTGTGTAAAGACAGCAGGACGAGAAGCGGGTAAAAAATGTATTATTGTAGATATTATAGATAAGAATTTTGTATTAATTACAGGTCCGAAACTTATCAACAAAGTGAAACGAAGACGTGCAAATATTAAGCAATTAGAACCAACCAGTGAAAAAATTGATATAGATAAAGGTGCAGATGACAAAGAAATTGAAAAACAGATCGATACCATCGGAAAACGTGAATTTATGCAAGAAGATATTAAAATTCAATAAATATTTTTATAATAGGTAGATTCCTCAATGGGTCAGCCTCAATCAGCCCTTCCCTGTGACAAAGATCGAAATATTTTAATAAAGGCTGAAGATACTACAGATCCCCAATATGGACAAACGCCTAATCAAAGATCTATCCAAGAACTTATTCACTCTGGAATTATCAATCTTAATAAACCATCGGGGCCTACTTCTCACGAAGTGACAGCTTGGGTAAAAAAAATTTTAAAAATTCATAAGGCAGGACATTCTGGCACCTTAGATCCAAAAGTTACCGGTGTTTTACCTATTGCCTTAGAACGTTCCACAAAAATTTTGAAATCCCTCCTAAAAGCAGGAAAAGAGTATGTCTGTATTATGCACCTTCATGATTCCACCCCAAAAGATCAAGTTATGTCTGTAATCAAAGAATTTATAGGTCCAATTTATCAACGTCCCCCACTTCGGTCTTCCGTTAAGCGAAAATTGCGAATACGTCATATCTATTATCTTAATATTATAGAATATATCGATAATGATATCTTATTTCAAATTGGATGTGAGGCAGGCACATATATTCGAAAATTGTGTTTTGATATTGGAGAAGCCTTAGGATCCGGCGCACATATGCGCGAACTTCGCCGAACTCGTGTGAGTCGTTTTCGAGAAGATAAAACACTCGTGAACCTTCATGATTTATTAGATGCGTATACCTTTTGGAAAGAAGATGGGGATGAAAGTTACCTTAGAAAATGTATCCAACCACTTGAATTGACAGTTTCTCAATTCCCTAAAACTTTTGTTCGAGATTCAGCAATTGATGCACTGTGTCATGGTGCGAGTCTGACTGCCCCTGGTGTCCTGAAGATCAGCACCGGAGTTCAACCGAATACTAATGTTGCTGTTATGTCTTTAAAGGGCGAACTAATCGCCTTAGGGAGTTCGTTAATGACAAGTAATCAAATTATTGAGGCAGATCATGGAATTGTTGCAAAAATTGATTCCGTATTTATGAAACCAGGAACCTACCCTCCTTGGTATAGCTATAAAAAGAACCTAGATGAAAAAGCTAAATAGATTGGAGACATTCATGGCTGAACATTATTATACTGATATCCCATTATCTAAAATTGATATATTTACTATAAAACCCTTTATTAGAAATCGTCAGTATCAATTCAAGACTTGTAGTGGAGTATTTTGTTATAAAAAATTGGATAAAGGCACCAAATTACTTCTTAAGAACATGCAGATCCCTGAGAATGCTTCCCACGTTCTTGACATGGGAACTGGTTATGGAATTATTGGAATTGTAGTAGCTACTGAATTCCCTCATATTAACGTAAAAATGATTGATATTAATCGCCGGGCTGTATGGATCGCACGAGAAAATCTGAAACTCAACAACATCTCAAATGCTAAAATATACTGGGGTGACTTTTATGATCCCATTAAAAAAGAGAAAGGGAAGTTCGATGTCATTCTAATAAATCCTCCCCTTGCCCTTGGGCATAAAAAAAATTTTCAATTTATTTTAAATACCCCTAACTTTCTTAAAACGAACGGATATTTATATTTGGTTGTTCGTACAAGACAAGGGGCTAAAAAAATATCCGAAAAGATGAATGATACTTTTGGAAATGTTGAACTCCTTAAAATTCATGGTGGTTATAGGCTTTATCGTTCCCAAAAAAAACCTAATCAAAAAATATAAAACACTAAAACTCTTACAAAGGCTTAGAATTTGCCGAGATAGCCAAGCGGTACGGCGCTGGCTTGGAGAGCCAGTGTGATTAATTTCACCCGAGGGTTCAAATCCCTCTCTCGGCGCTTAATTCCCAATGATTTTTTTGAAATAAAAATATTAAACATCTATAGATAATCTAATTGTAGATTCCTTAACATCTTGTTCGGATTTAACTTCAGTCTCAATAGCTAAGTTCAAATATTTCTATACTTTTTGTAGTTATTATCACCCCATTGATTTAATAAAAAAGTTTTAAAGGAGTAAACCATAAATTGGTTTAAAGGAGTAAATAATTCAATGGTGCAAAAAGCGCGAATTCGATTAGCTTCGACCGACAGCAAGAAGTTAAAAGAAATTTGTGATCAAGTAAAGCGAATAGTAGAGCGCACGGGAATCCACATCTCGGGCCCGATTCCACTTCCAACAAAAAAGTTACGGGTTCCAGTTCGGAAAAGCCCTTGCGGTGAAGGAACAGCTACTTGGGATCGATGGGAGATGCGTATTCATAAACGCCTAATCGATATTGATGCTGATGAACGCACAATGCGCCAAGTCATGCGAATTCGTGTTCCTGACGATGTTTATATTGAAATAGAATTAAAATAACTTCTTTTAAAAAGTAATCAAATAATAAAATTCTCATTATTTTACAATACTATTTCTTTTATTTGAGAATATATTCTGGTTTACAATTTAAAATGGAAAGATACCCAAAAGAAAAATGGAATTATCAAGAAAACAAAATAAAAATAAAAAAAGATGATTTACTTCTTTGGAGTAACTTTTGTAACAACGCCGACAGCGACAGTTCTCCCCATATCTCGAACCGCAAATCGCCCTAATTGTGGAAATTCCTTGTAAGTTTCGATAACCATTGGTATTATCGGCTTGAATCGCACCATACCACCTTCGCCTTGTTTGAGGAAGTCAGGCTTCTCTTGAATGACTTGACCGGATTTAGGATCCATCTTACTTATAAGCTCTTCAAACTTACAGGCGACCTGAGCCGTATGTGCATGGATCACTGGAGCATACCCTGGTGCAACAGCTGTAGGATGGTAAATAACAATAATCTGGCCGATGAAATCTTCAGCTACAGTTGGTGGCTTATCTACTTTTCCTGCTACTTGGCCACGCTTTATTTCTTTAGCGGAAAGGCCTCTTATATTGAAACCTATGTTATCCCCTGGTAAAGCCTCTTGAATTTGTTCATGATGCATCTCAATAGATCTGCATTCTCCACTAATTTCCCCTGGCATAAATACGAGTTTATCTCCAACTTTGAGTATGCCCGTTTCCACTCGCCCAACCGGCACAGTTCCTACACCCGTAATTTTGTACACATCTTGGACTGGAATCCGAAGGGGTTTTTCCGTTGGTTTAGGTGGTAATTCGATCTCATCGAGGGCATCTGTTAAACAAGGTCCCTTATACCATTCCATCTTCCCTGATTTCTCAGCTAGATTATCTCCTGTCCATGCTGAAACAGGGACAAAATTAATATTTATTTTCTCTACAGGATAGCCCGCGATTTTCAGAAGATCTTTTACCTCATCTCGGACTTCATTGTATCTATCTTCTTTCCAATCAATAGTATCCATTTTATTAACTGCGACAATAAGTTGCGAAACTCCAAGCGTTCGCGAGAGAAAAGCATGCTCTCTTGTCTGCCCACCTACCGAAATACCTGCTTCAAATTCTCCGGTTTTCCCAGATACGACTAAGATTGCGGCGTCTGCTTGAGAACTCCCTGTAATCATGTTCTTGACGAAGTCCCGATGCCCAGGGGCGTCGATTAGCGTAAAGTAATATTTCTTCGTGTCAAAACGCCGAAAGGCTAGGTCTATCGTTAATCCCCGTTCCCGTTCTTCCTTCAAACGGTCGAAGACGAACGCAAACTTAAAGGATCCTTTGTCTAGTTTCTTAGCGAGCGCCTCCATTTCGCGCATTTCACGATCGGTGATGGAATTTGTTTTTAGTAACAAATGCCCCATCATCGTCGATTTGCCGTGATCGACGTGCCCAATGATGATCAGGTTCAAATGTGGCTTTTTATCTTCTTTACTCATTTTTTAAATCCTCCATTATTTTTTTAAGATTGGAGTTTGCTCGGTTATTAACCAGCTTTCAAATTGAAAGGCTCTAATTAATAACCAGAACCGTGATTAGAGATTAATTAAGTAACACACGAATGTATTTTTAATTAATTGTTTATTATACGTTTGACATTTAAACGTTATAGGTGAATCAAGAAGAATCATTCGTGGTATATAAATTTTATTTTCTTAAGGGTTTTAATGATGAACTTGAAAATATCCAAAGGAAGTTCTTGTTTAAACAATTAATAAAGGCAAGATTGACAGGTAAAAAGATTAATTAAAGGATCTTATCGCGCAGAAGCAGCAATTCGTTCTTTTTCTTCTTTTCTCTTAATAGCAGAACTTTTAGTATCATTATTTGCTGCCATTATTAATTCATTTGCAATGACTTCGTCAATGGTTGAAATATTATTGAAACTTTTTCGCCAGCATGCTTCCACAAGAAATTTTAGAGAGAGATCAACACGTCGTTGCGGGGCGACATCCACACTTTGCTGATAATTTATCCCTCCATAACTAATACGAGTGGTTTCTTCCCGCGGCGCACAATTTTCAATAGCATTTATTAAAATTTGAACTGGATTCTTATTTGTTTTCAAATGAATAATCTTAAACACGTTCTTGACGAGTTTAATTGTCCGATGCTTTTTACCAGAGAGGATACGACTCTGCCGCCCACCTGATTTCCTTTTCGATGCCCCAGGCGAAAGCAACCGATTAACAAATCGCTCAACTATGTTTATTTGAGATTTCCGAAAACGTTTATGCTCATGGCGACCATGTGTATGGCAAGTGATGTGTGGCGTTAAATTTATATATTTCTGAAGCCCCAAATCTTTGACTTCTACTTGGGTTATATCCCATTCATTAAATATCTTTATTTCCGACATGTTCTAATTCGCCCTTTTTATTACACAGAACCATTGTGCTGATAAAAAGTATATTTCTTCTAGATTCGAGTAATAAAAATTTTGTGGGATAGTCCAGAGTGAATATCCACATATTATTTTCTTTTAAGAGGAAGGCTGCCTCTCCTTTTGGTTAGAAGTAGATGATCATATAAGAAAGGTTGGATGATATATGAATAAATCTAAAATCTTTGATCGCATTCTTATGAAAATCGTTCGAAAGATGAGTTCTGGAAGTGTGATGCTCTTAAATAATGATGGACTGAGAATAGCAGAGCAGACCTGTGGATTAAATAATTCTGATGGTGTCTGGGGTTCTGCAAATCGATTAATTGACGCAGGAGAACGTGCCTTAACATATTTACAAATGGATAGAACTCATTTTATAAATCAAATATTTGAATCTGAAAATTTTTTTCTGATGGTGGGACCAATAAATAGAGATATTAGCTATGCAATACTTTCCTCAAAAATCAATAAAATCTCGGTTGGTATGTTAAAATTATTCGTTGATAATTTAAAGGAAGAAGTAAATGAAGCGGATAATAGATTAAGACTTTAATATTGAAATAATCCTGAATATCGACCAATTCGCAAAATTCTTATCTATTAATTCGAGTTTTACAGTTAGGACAAGTTACATCAGCTGGGGGAATCCCACTACCACATTTGGGGCAATTGCTCCAAGCGGGCATCCAATCCAATACATTTAAAATAAATTGCCTGTTATCTCGCACATTAATACCCGATTTGGGTTCATTTGAAAAAATACCATCGCCCCCAATTGCAATGACTTTTCCCGTACCATATTCGGTAGCTCCCACTACAGCTACACAAGTAGGCTCCGAAGTAGGACTCGAAAATGCAAGCGGTTCCGAGGATTTTGTTAAATTTAAACTGGAAGTATCCCGAAGGATAATTTCATCAAGCCCCTTGGTTATCTTATGTTCCACAAAAATATTGATAGCTGGGCTGTGACTCCATCCTGCAGCCGGGTTTGCATTATTTACATTATCTATAACACGTTCTCCAAACGAGATTCCAAATAATTGGTTGAAGAGGTAGTTAAAATTCTTCTCTTTTCCAACATATTCATTACCGATTAGGAATAATCCTCGCCCATCACTTACAAATTGGGTAATGGACCGAATTTCGACAGCATTAAAATTCATAGACCCAATCCGGGTTGAAGAGATAAATAGAAGATCAAAATTTTTGATATTATCATAGCTGATTGGTCTTTCAGTTATCCGATTGACTGTATAACCATTGCTTGTTAATAAAAGCAAAAACTCTGAATGGGCATCATTTACCCATTTATCTGTCTCGCGAGACTGATCAAATAGGACACGGCCCCTGAAAATTTCTCCACCGAGCCCTTCTTCCTTCTTTTTTTTCACAAAATAGGGTAATTTTATTTTTTCATGCATTATAGAAAACCCTTTATTATAAAACAGATTAGCCCTTGTAATTATTTTAATTTTAGCTTTGTTTTAATTTATAACGGATCTTCCTTTGAGTTTTTGAGATCTGATAGGTTTTAAAGAATTGAATATCCTGTCCCGAGTCCAACGCTTGAATTTTCAATAGATTTTTGTGATAAGTTACCCTTCCTTTATCAACAATGTCTTCTTGCATTTGTGACCAGTCAGAAATTTTTTTAATCTTCTCTTTTTTCGGAATTAATGTAACTGCTGGTATAAGTTCCTTTCCCTTTAAAATAGCATAAAGTTTCAAAGGTTCTGAAATAATTTTATCCCATACAAAGATAGCTTCTTTCTCTTTTAACTTTATATCTTGGATTTTCACATCATCTTGTCTTATAATTCCTTTAATTACAATTCGAATTGGCTCCTGCAACCCCCATGACATTATTACCCTATTTTTTATATCCCGGATAGTATCTTCGTTATCTATTGCAAAATCCACCCCTTTCAATCGATACTTCCCGCAAATAATGCAATTTGGATTCTTTATAAGTCCCACTTTGGTGAGTGCTTCAGATAGCCCGTCATAAAATAAATATTCATCTAAAACCTTTGAGTCCAACAAAATTTTGATTACTTCCTGTGATTGGATCCCGGCTATGACCGTTGAAACTGTGGCGAGCGTCGGAATTTTTTCCTCAGGTTCTTCTTTCTCTAACTCTTTTCGTTCCTCTCCTGGTGGCGTGCAAGGTTTTTGAAGCCGCTCTTGGGGGATAAGTGGATGACATTCTAAACAGGGTGTTTCAAAAGGGATGACTACTTGGACATTTCCCATCCATCCAAACATTCCTCCATGAACTAATGGTTTCTTAAGGGTAACACAAAGGGAATTGAGCCATCTTCGCGTTTCAAATCTATCTAAACAATCCACCACGACATCACATTGTTCAAAAATTTTCCGATCAATTGTCTGCAACTTTTTATTGAGGGCATCTATCTGAATTGTTGGATTTATCCGCTCTAAGGCCTCTTTTGCAATTAAAACTTTGGATTTTCCAATATCTTTATTCTCAAAAAGGACTTGACGTGCTAAATTTGAGAGTTCTATCGTATCATAATCACATAAAATCAGATGCCCAACACCCATCATCGCGAGGTTTAAAGAGACAATCGTACCTAATGCTCCAACTCCCGCAATAAAAATTGTAGAATCCAAAATCTTTTCTTGATTCCACTCCTTTAACAGCATCTGACGGTTATATCTTTCTAAATCTATTTCAACTTGATTTTCATTCTTCCGATCAGAATTCATGATCCGTTTTCCCAACAAAATCCCCTTATTATGTACTCTGAACTTTCTTTAAATTCTCCCAAGTTGCATGTTTCATCACATATCTTTTAACTTCTTCTTCATATCTTTTCTTATTTTTTTTCATCAAAGTTGCTGCTTGTGTATTAAGGGGTGATGATGGATTGGGAAAATTTAACAAATTTCTGAGTGCTTCGATCACACCCGCAACGCTCATGGTCGGAACCCAGTCTTTTCCAAGAACCCCAACACAAACTTTGCTTGCAAGAGATATGTTTGGATGATATATTTTTGTTAACCAACGCACCTTTGGGGGCGAATATGGAAATTTCCGTGTCAATGTAACTTCAATTCCGAATACTCCCCCATCATATAAACCTGTTCCTAAAATGAACCCTCGCCATACCCTCAAATCGCCCTTCACAGGTTTAAATGAAGGTTCTTCTTCTTCTAGTATTTTTGCCTCAAAAACTAGCCTATTGTAGTAATCTTCCTCAGATAACATCTTAAGTTCCTGTTCCAAACTATATAAGGGCTACACTTCACTTTTTTATAATTCAAAATTTTACACTATTTTATACTTGTGGTCATTAAAAATTGTTTATTAATAAAAATAAAATGGATTTAAACTAAAAACATTAGAAATAAAAAGAATTACAAGGGATTAGGATATAATTGACTTAAATTCCACCTTCAGTGCGTGTGATTAAATACAGCTTATCATAATCCGTAGCACCTATATCTACCAAAGATAAATTTTCATTTCGGATTTCAGTCCCCCGGAAAGCTAGAACGAAAACACCCTCCGGAATTCGTTTTCTGCGGCTTATCTCCCGTTTTATTTCGGAAATAGTCGTATTTACTGGCGTATTGAGTTCCGTAACATCGCCACCGATTGCGGAAACAATTCTTAAAATCATAACAGACTTTGCTCCTATTTTAATTCTAATTTGTAACTAAAAAGGATGAAATATTAAGTTTTGGATTTTCGCGCGCTCATTTATTATATTACTTCTTTAGTAGGATATCTGGTTTCACTTTCCTTTTACAAAATGGGCAGATACCCTTAATTTTAATCCATTCTAGGAAATGATCTAGATGCGCAGAATGGCTACACTTGGGGCATCGTCCAATTTTTTCATTATTTTTAATTGGAAGGTTACAGACTATACATCTTTCTCTCTTATTCCAATCCCATTCTCCAATTATCTCTTCGGAACTTAATATAAACCGATCAGGAATATCATCATTCATGAATTTTCCGCCAAATTTTCTATTAAATTAGCATATCTATTGAGATTGAAAAGCTATAATTATTAACGACTATTATTTATTCTGTATTATAACATCAAATTATTACCTAAATATAAACCTTCTATGCTAATCTTTGTTAAAACTAATGATAAAGTAATATAAGCGAGGTTTCACAATGACCAACGATGCAGAAGAGAAGAATAAAATCTTAATTAAAATTGAAGCGATTAAAACCCCATTAGGTCCCGTTCCAACGTTAGAGAGCTTTAAAAGAATTGTAGAAGGGTTGAATATTCTTAATGCAGATATGATGCGAACACAAGAAACTGTAAATTCTGAGGTTTTTAAACAAATGGCTGGAATCGAAAAGGAATTAAAAAGTTTAAGGAAATTAATCTCTGAAGAGATTATTTCTTTTGGAGCAATAAAGGAAGATATTGTTGCGCTAAATAAGCGTTTAGACAAAATAGGAAAAGAACAAAACACCAATATGAAAAATTTATCAAATTTAATAACCGATTTCATAGGATCCGTGCGAGTATTTCAAGATAAAATCACTCGCATTTTGAAAAAATCATGATAATGCTTTGAATTCTTCTTTCCTAATCCAATGGATGTAATTAGAAAACATTATAGGTGAAAATTTATTATTGTACGTATAATCTTGCCATTGATTAATGGCAATTTTTAACACATGAGATAAAATTGGACTTTTATAATTTAAATGGAGGATATATGTATTGAGCCAGTTTGAATTTATCCTTGCTAGAGAAGCTCAGCTTATGTATAGAAGAGCACGAGAATTTGAACCAATTAGCGGGAATTTATCAAGATGGCGGGGTTCAATTCCAGGGCGTGGCCATTATAAAGACATAAAATTTGAAGTTGAAATTTCAATTCCTGCAGACTTTCCACGTCAAGCTCCCGTAGTTACTCTGATTACCCCGACAAATCATCCTCAAGTTGATCCAACTACTGGCAATCTAACTCTACGAATTTTATCTTATTGGCGCTCAGAGTATCATCTTTACCAAGTCGTTAATTCAATCAAAGGTTTATTCGCCCGAGTCCCTCCCAAATTACCAGATACTTTTAGTTCTACCTTAACAACATCTGTATCTAAAGATGAGCCGCCACAAAAGCCAGATTATCCTCCACCTTTTCAACCCCCTTCCTCTCCAAAATCTATTCCATCCCACCCTACTTCACGTAAGAAGCCACAGAAAGCTCCTCGTCCTGCTTCAGAGATGCCCGAGGAATCCCCTAAGGTGAAGGAATTGAAATCCCAAGTTTCTAAATTAGAATCAGAACTCTCCTCATTACAGACAAATCTAGTCAACAAAACTGAAGAAATTGCTAGACTTGAAGGACAAATGGATGTTCATAATGTCCCACGAACGGGTCCTGACCGAATAGACCAAATTCTACATCCTAAAAATGGTAAAGATACGCAACTTCTTGATTTACAAAGTGAAAAAATTGCTCTCGAAGACTTAATCCTAACTTTAGAAAATAAATTTGAAATAGGCGAGATTAATTCTTCTGAATATGCGAAGCTCTACAAGTCTTATCAAAAACAATTACATTTGATTAACAAAAAATTGAACGAATTAGGTATTAATCAGTAATGCCCCACAAAGATAACTCGAAGAATACTACGAAAGATAAAACAATCACCGAAATTGAGTCAGAATTAGCTACATTACAAAAGAAATTAATTCAACAAACCGATAATGTCAAGAATTTACTGAAAAATGCTGCAGATACAAAACAAATATCCAGAAGTACGCAACCTATTGATATTAATTTAGAAGCTGAAATCGTAAAATACACAAAGGAGCAAGCACAAGCAGATTTTTTTGCGAGTATAGCGACCCTCGATACTCTAATCTTAAATTATCAACAAAGTAGGCTTGATGCTACAACTTATAACCATCAATTAAAAACCATTTTATATGATATCTTAAAACTTAAATTGATTTTAGAAAGAAAGGAAGCTAAAATAGCAGAATTTATCCGTAAAGAAAATATTGTGAATAGATTTTCTTCTGCTTACCAAAAAATAAAGGATATGGGAATCCTTTTTTAAAGGATAAAAATAATAAAATCTGAGGATTTTAGAAACACCTATCTTCCGAATTTATACTAGTTCGCCCCGAATTCTTCATTCCATTCTTCATATTTCTGCAATTCCCCGGGTGACACTACTGGTTTAATTTTTGCCATTGATTCAATAAAATCACCACGCCTTACAAAACGGGGTTGAGCTTCACCCGATAACCCTACGGTTTTATCTAATTCTCGAATTGGGATCATGATCGCCTCTCGAGATAGAAGAGCAATATCAGATCCCGTGTAACCCTCAGTAATTTTAGCTAATTCCCTAAAATCTACATCTACCTCTAATGGAATTCCTTCTGTATGGATCTCAAAAACTCTCTGCCGGGCAGTTTCATCAGGTAGTTTCACGTAAACTCGTTTCTCAAATCGGCGGCGAAATGCTGCATCTATTTCCCAAGGTCGATTTGTCGCCCCAAGTACTATAATTCGTTCTTGAGCTTTTCCCTTTATTCCTTCCATCTCTATTAACAATTGTGTTTTTATTCGTCTTTCCCCCCCAATTTCATCTCTACTCCCTCTTTGAGTAGCAATTGAATCGATTTCATCAATAAAGACGATTGAAGGTTGTTCTTCTTTTGCTAATTTAAATAATTCTTTGATTAATTTTTCGCTCTCTCCTAACCATTTACTTACCAATGATGCTGCATCTGCAGAAAAAAAGGTGGCCTCGCACTCATTTGCTATGGCTTTTGCCAAGAGAGTTTTTCCACATCCAGGAGGACCGAATAAGAGCACCCCTCGCCATGGTTTTCGGGCTCCTTGGAAAAGATCGGGTCTCTCTAATGGAAGTACAATTGCCTCTCTTAATGCCTGTTTTGCAGTTTCCAAATTAGCTACTTCATCCATCGTGACTTCTGGTTTTTCCATTACAATAGTTTCAGATAGAGCGCCCCTTATTTTCGATGCTTCTTTGGTTATTTTTGTTTTTCCATCCTTTGAATAAACTGGTCTATCCGGTTGGATGGCATCTCGTAATTCTCTGGCACGTTGTAAATATTGTTCCGCTTTTGAATAACATATTTTCTTCATTTCTGCATTACTTGATGTCTTAATATACCGTGTTAGAATATCTGCAGCCTCTATATAATTATTAACGGCCATTTTATAATTTTCACTTTCATCGTACTGAATCGCCTTTTTAGCAATGTTCATTGCATGCTGGAACAGTTCTTTGGACATATATATCTAT
>JABXJU010000109.1 GCA_013375405.1 Candidatus Helarchaeota archaeon | reverse complement strand
ACTTTTCTCCAGAAGCTCCTGTAGCTAAGTATTTGAAAAAGTTCATTGAGCGAATCTTTGCCGGCGCTGTAGATGTTTTTGTCTCAACACATGAATGGAGTCTTCAACCTGGTGATCTATGGGAGAGTAAGATTCGAAAAGAATTAAAAAACTCCAAGATGATCCTCGTTCTCCTCAGCAAAGATTCCATCACACGACCATGGATTAACTTCGAAGCGGGAGCTGCATGGCTGAAGGGTATTATTTTAATTCCAATGATGCATCGCGGTTTTACATCGGCAGATTTTATCCCTCCATATATTAGTCCTCTGTCTATATCCCTACTTGATCCCCATGATATCGATAGACTCATCAAACGAATTGCAATTGAGTCAGGCTTAAATCCTGTAGTTTCTGATGACCAATATTTTCACTTAGTTCAAGAAATTTCTTCACTTGATCGACAGATTGATGAAGATATAGCGAGGCAATGCCTTCCCAAGCAGGCTAGATCAAAGGTGAGGTTTTATCTTTATAGCAAATCTCGTGTTCAGTACCGACAAAACCTTTTGGAGACTGCTGGAAATGAAATATCATGTTTTAGAAAACCTGACCTTTTTGAAGTCTTTAAAACGCTTGCAGACTTTGGCCAGCCTGATATTACAGTATTCAGTCTTGATGAATATTGGGTGAAAGAATTTGCTAAAACTGGACGCTTAGAAGAACTCTCAGACTTTACCAAGACTCATATATTTTTTGATGAACTTATGTACTCAAGTATCCACGAATGTAAACACTGGTCAGTCCCACACTTCATAGATTTTAGTTATTACGCTTGCCATAGAATCCAATGGAACATGTTGAGATCATGGTTAGATGACCTCCTAATTTCAAGGGATTTCGTTGCACATTTTGCCAAACTAAGAAAATCAATGGGGACAGACAGATTGCTCTTATATGACTTCCATACACCTGACACCTGCGCTTGTGTAATTCTTGAATTTATAGTCTCATTTGGCGATGGATTAGAGTCCTTGCAGTCACGTGCTAAGGTGTCTAGTGAGCGAAACAAACGCGCTCTCAGAATACTTCGAGGAATGGTTGGCGAATGCCCTGAGAGTGATTTCTTGCGTGGGGAACCTCTGAATTTTGATCCAGAGTATGAAAAAGTTCCTTTTCTAAGAGGTTGGCATTCAAGGATGAGCGACATGCCTACATCTCGTGAGACACATGCGGCTATAAGGGACTGTCCAATTGTGGCAACTCTAGGTGGATGGCATATTGGCATTCTTGCTAGAGCCCCCTCCATGGCAGATGGTTTACAAAGTTTGGCGGGCCTTATTACCAAAAAAAATCAGCAGGAAAGACTCAGACTCGGTGCTGGACTTCCTACTTTGGCAGAGTTCTATAGAGTCGCGGATTTAGCTAGGCAACAAGATCCAATCACTCATTGGTCTCTGGCTGAGATTGGAACTTATGTTAAAACCTTGATTAGGCGATCGAACATTCCATCTTATCCTATGCTTCGAGTTAAATTGAGTAACCTTCATGATCAAATTATGACGGCTGCAGAAAGCGAAACCGAAGAAGTTCTTTTTCAATGGGCGAGCCAACTTTCCGAATGTTAGAATGTTTCTATTTTGTCGAAGGATGATGAAGAAATCTATGCAACGCCACATAATAATATAATCAAGTATGAGAGAAATGATCCAATCAGAAAAATTTCGAGATCTAGAAGTAAGAGAAAGAATGCATTTACAACTTCTTATTAATAAATTAGATGGCAAAATTCAGAGACTATTTCAAATGATTAACATATAAATAACTTTTCAATAAATTTAACATAGTTAGGAGGTAAAACAAAAATGAAGAGAAAATTTTTAGTATTCATTCCCATAATTATTTTGGCAATTCTTGTAATAGCGAGTGGCTTATATTTATTCCTGAGGCCCGATAAAGAACAAGATATCATTTTAAGAATAGGATACCAACCAAGTACGCACCATATAGCTCATATTATAGCTATGGAGAAAGGATGGTGGAAAGAAAGACTTAAGAATTATGGTATTGTAGATGTAAAAGAGTATCTATTTCCAACAGGCCCTCCAGAAATGTCAGCAATGTTAGCAGGAGAGATTGATGTTGCTTATGTTGGAGTGACTCCTCCTATTACTGCTATTTATGAAGGATTAGAAGCAAAAATAATTGCAAGTGTTCAATTAAATGGTTCTGATTTAGTTGCTCGAAGTGGTTTTAGTTATACTGGTCCACAAAGCTTGAAAGAAGCACGGATAGCAACATTTCCTCCAGGATCAATTCAAGATACCATTCTCAAAAAATGGTTAAATCAAAATAGGATAGATTTCCACAAAGATGTAAAAATTTATCCAATGGGACCTGGAGAAGCTGTCTCAGCCTTAAAAGCAGTGGCTATAGATGCTGCATTTTTGCCACATCCTTCTCCTACTATAATAGAGTTAGAAGGTTTTGGCAAATCAGTAGAACAGTCAGGAAAAATGTGGAAGAATGGACACATCTGCTGTGTGTTGTTAATTAGTGAACGGTTTATGGAAAAATATCCCGATATAGCTGAAGAGATATTAAAAATTCATTATGAATCTACTCAGTATGCGAAAACACATATAAATGAGGCTTCAGAGATATACTCAGAAAAAATGGGGATAGATTTAAACATAATTAAAAAATCCTTTGAAAGCTGGGATGGCGAACTTATATCTAATCCATATTTAGCTATTAATAGTACAATAGATTTTGCTACAGCGATATATGAGTTAAACAGAGGCCGATATGAACATCCTCTTAATCAGATCCAGCTTTTTAACCTTAGTATTTGGGATAAAATAACTAGTAATAATGATTAAAAAAATAGGGTTTCGCGATTTAATAATAGGAAGTAGTGGGATTTTTTTATTTATTATTTTATGGGAAACAGTATCAAAATTTATTATTAAGAACAGTTTCATTATGCCTTCTTTTTCAGATGTTATCACTTCTTTTTTAGCAATTTCTAAATATTTACCCTCAGATTTATCTGGAAGCTTTTTGCATTTTTTTACTGGTTTATTTATTGCAATATTAATGGGGGGTCTATTAGGGGCTATTATGGGATGGTTCAGGACAGTGGATAGATTTTTTCGGCCAGTGATTGAATTATTAAGACCAATTCCTCCACTTGCCTGGATTCCATTTGCCATCATTTGGTTTCGTTTAACGGATTTATCTGCTTCCTTTATAATTTTTATTGGTTGTTTTTTCCCAATCTTTATCAATACTTATTTAGGGTTTAGAAATACTCCAAAAATTTTTACAGAAGCTGCGATGGTATTAGGTCATCGTAGCAACATAAAATTATTATATGAAATAGCATTACCATCATCTCTATTATCGGTATTTTATGGGATAAGAATCGCAATAGGAATAGGATGGATGTGCATGATAGCTGCTGAAATATTTGGTAGAACTTATGGATTAGGATATAGGCTGTGGTATTTTTATCAAATGCATCAAATGGATTTTGTGGTTGCTTATATGTTCATTCTCGGATTAATTGGAATTTTGCTGGAATATTCCTTTAGATATTTAATAGAGAAGAAATTTGTGAAATGGAAACAAGGATTAGTAATTAAATGAATCCCCAACCTCTTCTGAAAGCTCTCTAGCTATTGCTCTTTTAATGCTATTAAATTTTAGTGATGTTGTATCTCTTGGGTGAGGAAGAGTTATAATAAATTCTTTTTTTACCTTACCAGGTCTCTTTGTAAATATAATTACCCTTTCTCCGAGAAACACCGCTTCATCAATGCTATGAGTAACAAATACAATAGTAACTGGATGTTCCATCCATATTCTTAATATAAGTTTTCTAAGAATTTCTCTTGTCTGAGCATCTACAGAACCGAAGGGTTCATCCATTAGTAAAATTCGTGGCTTAAAAGCTAAAGCTCTTGCCAGTGCTACTCTTTGTTGCATCCCTATGGATAATTCTGTTGGATAATGATTTTCCCATCCAGATAAACCTACTTCTTTTATATAATGTTTAGTATTCCTTTCATCTGAACCTGTAATACCGAATTCAATATTTTCTTTAACTGTCTTCCAAGGGAAAAGAGCAAATTCTTGAAATACCAAGGTGATTTTTATAGCATCTTTATCTGTGACATTTTTATATAAAATTTCCCCTTTATCTGCATATTCTAATCCTGCTAAAATTCTTAAAAAAGTTGTCTTTCCACAACCAGATGGACCAAGAATGCAAAGAAATTCTCTTTGCTTAATCGCACTAATACTTAAATCAGAAATTGCTTTAATAGTCTTATTATTTTTTATAAATTTTTTCGACAAATTTTTTATTTCAAGAAATTCAATTTTAGGACTCATATGATTCCCTCATTGATAAGTTCATTAAAAAAAATGTGATAGCTTTCTTTTAAATACGGATATCTTATCATTTTTGATTCAATCCTTTGATGATATAGTATGCTTTTATAAAAATTTTTGTAAATGAAATTTCTTAAATCAATGTATCTTTCTCTAGAGATTAAATCATGCATAATCACAGGCTCATTAGTTGTGAATTTATCAAAATCATCGGTTTCAAGTCTTCTATTAAATAGTTTGTAAGAGATTGTTCCTGGAAAAGGGGTATAGAAAGATATGCTTAATTCATCAATCGCAATTTCAGCTAATAATTCTGGCATCTCTTCTATTTCCTCTGGCTTTTCCCATGGAAATCCCAACATAAAAAATCCTTTTATGATAATGCCCAATTTATCAGCTACATTAAGAACCTCCTTCACTTCATTCATATCGCAGTTCTTAATTTTTCTAATTTTGTCTGGATTTACAGTTTCTATGCCTACACCTATTTTTTTACATCCTGCTTTGCTCATATATTCTAAAATTTGTTGATCAAATCCATTAATACTACAAAGGGCATACCAATTCAAATCCAATTTTTCTTTAATAATTTTATCACATAAACTTAATACTTGATTTTTTGAATTATTGAAATTTGCATCTACAAAATATAAGAGATTTACATTATATTCTCTTACAAGGTTTTTTATTTCCATAGCTACGTTATCTGTATTTCTAAATCGTACTTTATTCCCAAAAATTAAAGAGAGAGAACAATAGTCACATTTATACTTACAGCCTCTTGAATAAAGGATTAGGGCTACACCAGATTGATCACTTGGGACAGGATAAATAAGCCCATATATTTTACTTGCTTTAATTATGTCATTCCTTCTAAGCGGGTAAGGATTTTCATTAAAATCATCAAGATTTTCAACGATGTCAATTCTTTGCGGTAATCCAAAATTATTAGATGATTTATGTACTATCCCATTAATTCTGTCTAAACTCAAATCATTAAACATAGCATTTAAAAGTTTGATGAAAGTTTTTTCTCCTTCTCCTGCTACAACATAATCTATAGCATCGTCTCTTATGATTTCTGGACATGAACTTGCATGTACACCCCCAAACACTATTTTTACGCCTTCATTACTTTTTTTTATCTTCTTTGCTATTTCTAAACCTTTTTTATAACTATGAGTAAAAGTTGAAATTCCAACGACATTAACTTTATCCTTTTTAATTTTTTCAACAATATTTTGTATGTTATCAAAGCTATCACTAAATATTTCTACATCATATCCACTATTTTGTACGCATGCCCCAATATATTCTATTCCTAATGGTTCAAGTTTATTGGGATTAATAAAATTATCTTCTTTGTCAGAAGTAACTTGAATCAAAAATATCTTTTTCATCTTTTGTTTTTATCTGTTTTATTATTTAAGCCTTCCTCAGTACTAGTATTCATTATTTGATTAAATACATATAGTAATCGCCTAAGAGGTGCGTGTGGATATAATAATAAAGCTAAAATTATAGAAACAAATACTGGAGTTATTCCTACTAGCAAAAATAGTAGACATTGTTTTATGACAATATAATGTATATTTCCCCAAGGTTTAATAATTAGAGAAATCCCTAATCCTATAGACATAAAAACTATGATAAATAACATAATATATATAATGTAGCGAATAGAATTCTCAATTTCATAACCTCTCCTAATTGTGTCTTTGATAATGATTTTTATATCAGATTGAATATTATTTTTGTAAAAAACTTGAAATAGAGATCTGAAAACAAGTCCATAAGAAAATATAATTCCAACAATTGAAATTGATAATCCACTTATAAAACACACAATAAATGCCAATGTAAGATTTTCGATGTGAAAGTATGTAGTTCTTGTAGATAAATCAGTAATGTTAAAGCCGGAAACCTCATTTTTAGAAGTAAATATAATAATTGAACCTATTCTTATCCAATATAATGAAACCAATAATATCCAAGAATTTTTCATTTCTTTGGATTTACAATTCATTATTTAATCTCCATTTTCCCTCAATTTTAGTCAAAAACAATTGAAATACACTCTTTGCCAAGGTGTATCAACATTTTTGATTTCCTTAGTAATTTGCACATCTTTTTAAGGTAACGTTATATGTATTTTTGCCGGCTTAGAGCTTCTGGTGTTTTCAAATCCCTCATAAGCCAGCATAATTTCGAACAGCTGCACATGCTTTTTCTTTTATGAGTCTCTCAACTTCTTTCAATCCCTTTGTATATACATCGACAAGAGCTTTAGCCTCTGAACTCAAGCTTCCTAAGCTCCCAGTCTTCAATACTTCCAGAAACCAGGATTTTTGACTAGTCACAGAACGCCTTATAGAAATCAATAGACTTCGCAAGTCTTTGCCTTTATGTTCATAATTTAATATAGCATCATCGCCTATGGCATCATATGTATAGTCATCTGGATCATCCTGCTCGACAACATTCAACGAGGCGCGGCGAATTAGACAAGGGATGCAATAACCACAGTTCTCAGGTGCTTTTTTTACCCATCTAGCAGCAACGGAATGAGCACATGAGATGGTTTTGGAAACAGCCGATTGTAAAAATTCTTTATTGGGAGACTGCTGAAATATATCTCCCTTGGTTAGAAAACGAAAGGGATTCACCAACTCATGCACTATACCCGCTTTCCTTAATGTTTCTGAAAGCCAATCAAAAAAGAGTGGATGCGTCGTGCGAGTGCTATAACTACCAATACGAGAAGGTGTAAGAGGTGTATTTATCCCAACAAAACCATTTTCGGGAATGAATAATGGAATTATTTCTCCAAAAGAAGATGCTACAGCAAGCCCAAGAGCGATAAAAAGAATAGACCTCGCTCGTGTAGACTGCTCGCGTGCATTTGGAACTTGAAGCTGGTATTGAGCAAAACGAACCTGCTCCGAACCATATTCACGCTGCACATCCTTAGCTAATTCGCTTTGCCGCCCCGCAATGAAACCGAAGTCGTGGTGACCAACCAATAGCACACGCTTTTTTTGTTCTAAAAGAGTAATAGCACCAGCGAGTGAATCTATTCCCCCACTGAATAGGGAAACCACATCCGGCACAAATTTATCCTCCCAGTAGCGACGCGCTCTCACTCTAGGAGCAGCATCCCGGAATGATAAAGTCCAGATATCCCCTGTGAGAAATTCGAGTGTTTTTTGTAAACTCCATTCCAAGCCTGTCCAAGATGAACTTGTTGGAACACTGAGTTCAAGTTCCCTTGTCCAACTATCACTTTGATCTGCTCTTGATACCAGTTTATCCACAGCAAATACAGAGATGGCAATGTTCAGAAAGGACTGAATTTGGGGAGAAGGTTTCTTAGGTCTGCAAAAAAGATAGTCTAGAGTATGCTGAATTCCGCATCGGCTTTTTAGATGCATAGGACCGATCACAATTCCGTGCTGATATTTTTGCGGAATAGGCTCTCTCAAGCTTGATCGCATATAAAGTGTATCTACCATTTCATACCTCAGCTTGCGCTAACACTGCCTCCATATTTTGTGTAATAAGATCCCTTCCTTCAGCGCCTCTCCAATCAATGTTCAGTGGATCATGTATTACAAGTGTAAACTTTATCATTTCCTCGATGAATCCTCTGATTTCAGACTCTCTCTCGAAAGCATCATCAGAAGAAATTGCTTTGGATTGAATGCGTTCTGCCAAATCAGAAAGAAATCTTCGATAGATGACTTCGATCAAGAAAATCTTCAGAATCTCAAGAATTTCTACTTCGTTAATTCGGCTATCCCAATCTTCGCGAAGCTGTATATATTCTTCATTGTTTTCATCAAAAATGTTTGCAAGCGTCTCGGTTAGTGCAGCCCTTGCCACTGCCTCATCGAGAGGACCACCAGCTCCTGCAAGAGCATCGACAAGGTGACTCACAACTTCGTAGGGATTCTTTCCAATCAGATCCGCTAAGCCCCATTTGCTAAAAGTTTGATCTAATCCGTCTTTCGCTACACCTACAAGAAATGCCCCGAGTTTTTGACCAACTGAAACTGCGGGGAAAAAGGTGGACTTACCTCCTGCTCTTCCCGTTCCACTCACAGCTTCTCTTGCACCACCCAAAGCCCGCACGAAATTGCCAATTAGATTCCTTGGCGTTACACCGCCTCTTCCACGTTGACGGACATAATTTGAAACTGAACGCTTTGCTTTTGTCCAGTCTCCTCCTTTAGGAGCGTTTCTTGATGATGAAGTACCCATATAATACTTACCTACCTATAAGTAAAAATTAAGAATCTTCAATATTTTTTTCTCCTATGGATTTGCTAATTGAGGCTAATATCTTTTCTGCAGCACTGGCAAGTCTTTTATTTATAGATGCTTTCCAAGATTGCAGAAGCGTAATAATCTGATCTTGAATCTCTGGATGTGACTTTATCAATAAGCCGATTTGTGGAGCAAGCTTCGCCTCTAATGCACTGTGAGGTAGCTTATTGAGATCTTGGACAAACCTCTCTGCAATTTCCGGACGAAGCTGGGCTATTTCAAGAATCCCTTTCAAAGCCCTAGATTGTCGGGGAGAAGATTCTACTCTCGGCCAAAGAGCATCATAAAGTGTAAAAATTTCATTCTGGGGCTTACTGCTGAGCCTTTTTGCTGCCGTTTTTATTACAGCATCAGATTTATCCTGAATCATAGCGAGGAGTTCCTGCAGCTCAGGAGATAATTTGCGCCCCGCCTTAGACGAAATTCTAACAGTTTCACGAGCCATAAAAAAATATTTCCATAGGTCGATTCCTGCGAGAGGTGGTTCAAGACACAGCCATCTCATTACATCCTCGTCTAATATCCAATTTTGCTCTTCAGAGGATAAAAGCTTAGATATCTCTTCCTTTGTTTTCCTCTTTTTCACGGCATCTTCCAGATGCAAAATCTGTTCTGCGATACCATTTTGCGATGCTTGCCATCTAAATAGTTCTTTGAATCGTTCTTCATGGAAGCGTTCCAACACCATTAATTTGCTCAAAACTCCGGCATCGAGTTCAAAACCAAGAGAGAATGCCATCTTTAATCTCAAAGATAGGGTATTTAAGAACCTCTTTATCAGTCTTGGATTACCGTCAAGACCATCTGTAAGAATAGGTGCAAGGCGAGCAGCTATTATGAAGTCTTCTTCGATTTGGGAGGAGATATTCCCAAGAATTTCCTTTGCTATACCAAAATTTAGTGGCTCCGGCAGTTGAGGATTGCGCCTATTTTTATTCGCAGCAATTACCAGCTTATTGAATTCATCAGGATTTGTTGAGCTTAATCGATACTGTGCGAAAAGTAGATAAATATATGTGCTTGCCTCAATCGAATCAAGTGCAGGTAGTATTACTGGGACTTGTATAAGTTTATCTAAATATTCTTGAGGTAAATCAGCTTCTTGGTATTGCTCAGGTGGATATCTTAGTGAAATTGCATTACGAACAATTCGTTCGTCTGCAGCGATAACGAAGGCTGTTCCTGGTACGGCAAGGAAAAGTTTAATCGCTTCTAATGTTGCGGTGATTGATTCAGGTAAACACCTATCCAAATCATCAATCAGAATAACCAGGGGGCTTGCGCCAGCCTTTTCGATAAACTCTTGAAATTCCATTCTAAATTCTCGTATGCTTTGGTGAAACTCCTCTATTTGTGGCTCAACTTTAAGTAATTTCTTTATTTGTTCTATAGTAGATTTAGGATCCTGTAGCTTTTCAAGCTCTCCTTGGATCAAGTTAAATAAAGAGAGACCGCCAACTACAGTAGCACCAACAGGTGATGTTAATGTCAGAATACCTTTTGCCGCTAACCCAACAACCCGAAACCAATCTACTCGCTTCAAAAGCTTTTGAGCGCTATCTCCAACTTTTTCAAGTAATGATTGGTTAATTTTTACTTGTTCCATTAGCCGATTAATGACTGTCGTCATCAATGCGGCCTTTGCATCGTCGTATCCTTCAAACAACCAACCATCGAATCGTAATGATATTGCACCTTCTCGTTCTTTAAGTTGACATTCTATCATTCTGAGGACTGTCGATTTACCACTCCCCCAATCACCAAATAATCCTACTGTAAGTGGAAGAAGCTGATTGGTTGTAACCAAATCAACGATTGCAGTTGCGAATCGCTCAAACCCCAACAAATCAAGTTCTGATTCATTATCGTGCCACATTATTTACTCCTTGGTAATTGTAGCAAGCAATCCTATAAAAAAATAATGCTTTAAAATCATAAGTAAGAAGGGATGAGGATCTGCTTTATTATGATAATCATTTTCAGGTTCAAGGGTGATAAAATATGTGTGTATGCTTTTCCCAACTTCTTTCCTACAGATCTCGTTTAAAATTATCATTTTGTCTTCAAGATAGCTAAGAAAGGGACTAGTGAGAATGAGATGCTTAATTGGGATATTAGACAAATAATATTTTAAGATGAGAATCTGGGCTAATTTAGAAGTAGCGATTCTAGTATAATCAACTTTCATACCTAATTCTCAGCCTTCATCGTTCTTTTTCCCTTTTAGACCTCTTACGCCAGTTCCACTCCTGCCGGTCATTTTCGATCAAATCCCGGATGATGGAGACGATGGAGGCGCTCTGGTTCCGCTTCTGAAGCTCCAATGCTTTCTCCTTCAAAAAGAAATACTGCTCCTCAGTTAATTCAATGGTGGTCTTCTTCATATTGACCTTACTCTTTGTCCCTGGCATAAAGTCTTTCTTTTTATCCATACTTCTATAATTATATAAATATAGCATTAATAAATCAAGTAAAATCCTAATCCCTTTTTTTCTATAGCTTAAACTCTATGTAAATATAGGAGAAGAGAGTTTTTGCACTGGGTAAAAAGCCAACATCCCATTTGTTCGAGATCGTTTTTTGCAATTTTCGATAAACTCTTATAGAGGATCATTCTTTCTTATAACGCTAATTAGAATTGGCTCGTCAGATTAATGAGTTTTTCAATGTAGAATCAGTTATGTTATTTATCTATGTTTTGGTTTTATAGACAGGATATCTATTTGATAGATAAGATCCAACTTCTCAAATCTCTTTTACGTGGTCCGATTGTTCCTTTAAGTATGGATATTTTAGTTGTATCCGGGATAATCTTTTCAAATCCGTATAGGGCTTCCATATATGTTGAACCAAGATTTATCAGTATGCTTTCATATTTTGACTTTGAAAGTATGTTCTTCAATTTGCTTATTACGGAATCTCTCAGCTCCCTGGCTCTTGACTCATCCATTTTCCAGTCATAATTTTCTATATTCTTGTCAGAATTTATTAGTCCGTATTTGGCTGAAATTATCAGAATATCCAGATTATCGGGAAACTTCCTCTCTTTCTTAAGTTTGTTGATTACTCCATACCATGCACCTGTGTATCTCTCCATGGCATGCAACATTCCAGGATTTGGGTTTTTACTTTCTGAGCATGAAATTATTAAGAGATGTTTTTTCATGAGTTCCTCCTTTTTTAACTTTTTTGCCTTTTGCTAATACATGGACATGACCGCTAATACATAACTCGCCAACAGGAGACTGTCTCCTTCTAGCTTTTCCATATATTTTACCTGATTAGCTCTGCATTTTCACATTCATAAAGCAATATTCGTCCGAGCATCTTCCGAGCGTTCTGCCGAAAAAGGTATCCTCATAAACACAGGGCTGACCACACATGCATATTTCTGTCTTGCTCTCCATAATCTCCGGCTTCTCCTGCTCCTTGTTCTTCCATTTAACCTGCTTGTACAATTTCTTGACTCTTTCCTCCAGCAGTAATGAAACTGCTTTTATCTTGCCGATATTTTCATTTCCATAAATTTTCTCCATCAATAAATCAATCTCCGTTTTAAGGATGTCGAATATCTCTCCAATGCTAAGCCTGTTTTTCATCTAAACCACCTGCTAATTCTTCAAGGAGTTCAAACTCGTCAAGATAGCAATCCTTGCAATAGTTCACTCTATCGTCATGGATTGAAAATTCGCAACAACACTTCGCGCAGTTTTTTATGGCTATTCCGAATCCCATATCTATCGCCTCCTCTACCGCTTAAGAAGCTTCCATTCCGAAGCGCATAATTTTACTCTTTAATTTTTTGGCAGTGGTCTGGGGTGAGGTGGAGGGCAATTGTTAGCAGGTGTAGAAGTTAACCAAGAGGTGGGCGGGCAAAAAGCGGAAACTTTAGTCTGATTTCTGGCTGTCACATAGAGAAAAGATATAAAAAGAGGATTGGGTCAAAGTGGAGAGGGCACAGACCCCCCTTTTTAATCTTTTCTGAGAGTAGGAGAAGTTAAATTTTTGATTTAAATATTATCCCATTGGATTTCCACATCAGGACCTGACTTTGATGGATAAAAAGCTATTCCGTAACCTCTTATTCTTCCATTTTCTTGTGATCTTCTAAATTTGAAATCAATAATATCGCAGTACTCTCTATTACCCGTGTTTAGAAATGTCCCCAAACCGCCCATGCAGAAGTCCGATATTTGAAGCACAGGGGCGATATCCGCCGGGCAGAAAAGTAGATTAATTAGGATGTTCGCCAAATTCACTCTGAAGCGAGGCGTTCCAGACTCTGCAATTTTTTTGCAATATGCATTTATCTCTTTGGCGTCCTTGTGGCTGCCATATCTATGAGCAACTATTATCGAGTAACATGGTTTTTTCTTTTCCCTCCCAATATCCTGCATATAATATTGAAGCCTTACTGAGGCAACCATCAGCCCAATACAATAAATTTGGTAGTCTTCTTTAAAACCTTTCTCTTGTGCTCCTTCTATATGAACTGCTCCGGATATTAATTTCCCATTAGATTTTGCTACCAATTTAAGGACATTCTTTCTCAGCGATTCTCTCTCATTGTAGCTCATCTTTTCTGTTTCCGATCTGTTCATACTCGACCAGCTTATTTCTAAAGATGGATTTATATTATGTTTCCTCTTTATCATGTTAAATTCTCTTAACATTGGTATAACTTCTGTTTCTTCTAAAATTAAACCTCCAACAACAGTAAAATCCTGACCACGCTGAGCCTTTGATTCATCTACAAAATACAGATACATTTTGGAGAACTCTTTTGCTTTTATTGCAGCGCGGATTTAATATTGTTTTGATTTCTACTTTTTTCGCTTATGCTTTGTGGGGTCAACTAAAGTGTATGTGCTTTTTGGCTTGGGGGTTGGAGGAAAGGGCTCGCCTTTAACTACTGTTCTTTCAGGCCCCTTTTTACCACGGGGACCTATTATTTTATACTGACCGGAAATAGGAGCTTTTTGTCCAGACTTGAAACCTGATCTCTTAACCACTTTATAGCCTCCTTTTCATGATTTAGTTTTAAATTGATTCATAATTTATAAATATTATAACATTAAACGCAGTTAATCAAGATAAAATTCAAAATATAGGATATAAGAAATTAGAAGATACTATATGATGTATTTGATATATTTATTCTTTATAGCGATAATGTAACATCAATTGTGTCCCTGAGGCAAATTAAAGGTGGAAATAGAAGTAAAAAGATATCTGGAGACTAACGAGGATACCAAGGCTAATGGATACTACACTAGTGATTTAGGCACCGCGTAGGGATGATTGATGGGATAAAGATTGCCCACAGCCGCAATATAAATCAATTTCTCTTACTGAAATGAAAAACCAAAGCTTTTTTAAATATTAATTCCAATTATCCTCCTTTTCTCAAAGAATTAATCTAACTTATCCGGAC
>JABXJU010000108.1 GCA_013375405.1 Candidatus Helarchaeota archaeon | reverse complement strand
CCGATCTAGACTAGTAAGATCCCCTGTGTCCCTCCATAAAAACTCGCGCGTACTTCCTTAAATTCTTGTTGACCAGCTAAATCCCAA
The DNA here is from genome assembly GCA_013375405.1 of Candidatus Helarchaeota archaeon. The sequence goes on along the minus strand of JABXJU010000108.1, from coordinate 14,094 downwards.
ATTTGAAAAATACTTTTTATAGAATCTCCATTAGTTTCCTTAAGTTCTACGGTTTTTGAAGCAAAATCGGCACCAATGGTTTTTAAATATTCTCCAGTGAAGCCTTTACCCATATATTTTTGTCGTATGCTTGTTTTACCAACGGCACCCTCACCAATCAAAACTAATTTGAAACGAAATCTTACATTTGACATGATTTTTTCCCTTCTATTCTTCTTCCTCTTCTTCTCCTTCAATTTTTAATTCAAAGATCTCAGCAATTTCTCTTAATTTATCTTTAAGTTTAAATTTAACTTTCTGATTTTCTTTTTGTAATAATTTAATCTGTTCTTCTTGTTCTTTTATTTTTGCGTCCTTTTCCTCGAGTTGTTCTTGAAGACTTAACATTTCACTATCAAGTTCCAAAACTTTTTGCTGAAAGGCTTGTCCTACTTGCATTTGAGTCGCTTCATACTTCTTTTGGCGCTCAGCCATTGTCTCATTCAATTGTTTTAATCTATTTTCAAGGTTCTCCCGTAATTGAGCGATTCCAAACTTGCTCTCTTTGTCGGTCGCCTCTAAATCTTGAATCAATTGCTCTTTTTGAGTATTTTCTGTCTCTTTCGATTGAACTTCAACCTTTAAAGCTTCAATCATACCATTTAGTTCCCGAAGCTTATTTTCAAAGTTCCCCTTTAGATTACTTATTAGCGTAATTTTTTGCCGTAATTGAGAATTTAGATCATCTTTCTCATGGAGAAGATTGTTCCATGAGTCATTCCATGATGTAATAAAATCTTGGACGATAATATGTAAATTTTCCCAAAAAGGGCGAATCCTTGCATCTATCTCTTGATGAATTGTACTTATTTTTTCTAGATCATAAATCGGGGGTATTTCACTCCCGTCTATTTTCCGTTGATACTTTGATACTTCTTTTATTTTCCATATCGGCTTCTTTCCCATTGTTTATCACCTTTGTTACTCAAATTTTTCAAAACAACGTAATGTTAATTATTCTGATAGTAATATCCAGTGCTGATTTTTATATTTAATTTTAATTTCAAATTGAACTTTTAAAAAAGTAGATAGAAAGGAAGGCGTATAGATACCTTAATTTCCTAACGGGGGATAAATGGGATATTTAGTTGAAGATTAGTAAAATTAAGAGAGAGGGGTTGCTTTTATTGAAAATTTTGAATGATATAGGAATAGATCGATCATATCAATCTCGATCTTTGGCTCAACTCGGTGAATTTTTAGGGTCATATCGTTAATAGTTTTAAGAGTTTGATTGAGAATGGTCTGGACGTCCTTTTTGCTAAAAATTCGGATACTTTCTCCTCTTTGAAGTACAAAGGAAACATCATCCAATTTTTCTAGGGTAGGTATAACCTTGGGATCAAATATTTCAAGAGTGATTTCTAAGGCATAACCTTCGTTTGATGCCAATCTCCAATAAGCGTTTATCGTGCCTTTCGTAGTAAATAATTAGAAATTTGTTTTATATCTTCTACACCACTCGCACGAACATTTAAATCCGAACTATGAACACGCTCAAGCGCTTTCTTCGCTTGTGAGTTAATTGATTGGATTTCTTTGGTGGGGAGGTGTCTTACAATCGGATCAAAACGGGAAACATTTATTGCAGCTCGAAATCCGCCAATACCCTGAACTTGACCCTGCCAATGTTCAACATAGGTTTCTATCTCTTCAATACGGTGAGAAAATACATACCAGTCGAATAACGCTTTAAATCGGTTTTTATCATTAGTCCTTTTCAAGTGGTCGACAATTTTTTCTACACGTTCTGGGTGAGCACGCTGGAGAATTTCGATTTTTTCTAAGAGCTCCGCAGCTTCAGGTTTTTGACTTTCACCTTCGGATATTTTTACTTTCCAGATTTTCTCAGCCAACTTTTGGATAATTTGGACATTTGATTTATTTTTCTCTCGGCGTTGTTGGAGTTGAGCTTGCAGACGAGTCGATTGTGGAGGGCGTTCGTTAGGTGTGGGTTCTGGCGATGGAGATGGGGTAGATGGAGTTGTTCTATTATCCGAAGATCGAGATGCTGTGTCCACGGGATTCGCAAATTCTGCAGGAACTTCCCTAACCGATTGGGGAGCTAATCCTAAAGTTTGTTGAATTTGGACATAGTTCATTTGACTTAAACGGTATAATTGATCTAAATCATCAATCGCTTTAAGGCGATCACTTATCACACCCCGGAGGGAGGGAGGGAGTTGAGCAAGAATTCCGGCACGGATATCAGCCCCTTCATCATATGGTTTTGGAATTGGAGCCTCAATCCCTAACAATGACTGAAGTTCAGGAAGATCCAGTTGACTTAATTCCGTTAATTTATTTATATCAGTTATTTCTCGAACTTTCAGCTCAATTTTATCACGACTACTTTCGGGTATATTAAAAAGAATCCCAGTAATGAGATCTTCCTTGAAATTATCGGTAGTCGGGGTTGTTGTGGAGAGTCTTGCTTGGATCCGGGATTGAAGATCAGCCGGATCTGTTGATGAGTTTATAATAGATTCAACTTCAGAGTTTGAGATAGTTCCGCTCTCAAGAAGCCCAAATAGTTTATTCAAGGTATCCACTGAGAGCGAGAACAGTTTTTCTGAATCCACATCAATCAGATTCTGAATAACGGGAATGATATCTCCCTTAATTGAATCCTGGGAGAATAATGATTCAGAACTGAGTCCTCTATAACTAGTAGGCACTCCCGGCACATCCACAGGAGATGGGCTCACTTCTGGCACTTCTACTGGAGAAGGAGTCACTTCTGGCGTACTAATCCTAGGAATACTCCGTGGTTCTTTCATAATAGCATTCAAAATAGCATCAGATGTGGAGTGACGCGATATTATTTCTCGCAATCTTTCTTTTGAAATAACTTTTAATTGTAATACATTAAAAATTTCATTAAGTACTTTAATACTCAATGAAAATAAACGTTCTTCATTCATTTGCAATTCTGCATTAATGATGGGAATAATATCGGCCTTTACTGAATTATTATAAGCTTCTTCGCCCATTTAGCGGACACCTAAACATAAAAATTTTATTATCTCCAAATTAACCATGGGTTTGTTTAAATCGTGCTCATTCTAGATGTATTTATCCTTCCTTTTAAAATGTAAGTTACCTGCTTGTAAAATAAGAAAAATATACTTATAGGATATTGCTTTGTGAAGTAATAAAATAGATTTATTTTATTATGCTTAAAAGAATTAAAATAGCTGCAAAAGGCATTAATTGAGAAATACGGAAACCAGAAAGCAATTTATCAAAGGTGATAGGTTTGCCAAGAAGACCATGGTCCTCGTACCACAATATAAAAGGGAAACCATATGTAAAACGATGGAAAAAAACGAAAAAGGGCCGTCGTGAATATGTACATGGTGTACCAGACCCAAAAATCCGTATGTTTTCGATGGGCACAAATAAAGATTACGAATATAGGGTTATTCTATTGTCAGATGCTAATGCCCAAATAAGTCATCTTGCTTTAGAAGCGGCACGTATCGCAGCTAATCGCCAGCTTCGAAATAAAGTTGGAAGGGAAGATTATTTCCTCAGGATTCTTGTATATCCGCACCATGTTGTTCGAGAGCACAGAATGATGGCATTTGCAGGAGCTGACCGTCTTCAGGACGGTATGCGAAAAGCATTTGGGAAACCCTTTGCTACGGCAGCAAGAGTGAAACGCGATCAAAAACTAATATCAGTGAAGGTTAATAAAAAACATCTTCCTATTGCACAACACGCACTTTCAGGGGCGAGGATGAAGTTCCCCCAGCATTGTCATATTGAAGTTGTTAAATTAAAACAGAAAGAAAAGCCACCTCTATCTGAAGAAGCTTCATCAGTTTCATAAGTTTTTCAATAGTATTTAATCATAAACGTAATTCTAATGCCTTTTCGAGTCTAATTAAAAAAAATGAATTTAGGATTACTAATAAAGTTAAAGATACTTTTGGCAGTGATCGCAATAATATCGGCTATATTGGGGGATGAATCTTGTTGCACGATTACAATTAGGACATGGTGGATTCGGAGTTTCAGTTCCTAGAGGAGTTGGCTGTGGTGTGGTTGGAGAAAGAGGAGTTAAACCTTCCTCCCATTTATGTCGACGAGTAAATAATAGGGATCCAAAAACGGTTAGGGTTGTATAGAATGCAATCAACCATATCGAAATACCAAAACCCCCATAACCAAATATATATTCAAAAATTTGGCCTAATAGCCCAAGCACCCATCCAGGAAGACCAAGGCCAAATCCTACTGATGCAGAGGTATGACCTTCAGTAGACCAATAGAAGATCAGATATAAAACTAAACTAGGAATTAAGAAGAAATTAGCAAATAAAGTGAATATCCCACCGAGAGAAAATATATATGGATAATAATAAGGCAATTGTGGGAGAAATAGAAAAATCCAACATAATCCTACACAAATGGTATAGATTATCCCGAAAGTTATAGTTGCTCCATCCTTCGCCATATTTCCTACGCCTTCTATAATAATTTTGGATAATGAAGTGTTATATCTGATTTAAATTTTATAAATATTATGTATCTATAGAACGTATTCAATTATAAAATTAGATATAAAAAGAAGTTTTCATTTAAAGGTGCCATACTGCTGATAATGTTTTTCAATTGGGGTAGGGAAATAATAGAACTGAATTTGGGCAATAGGCGTTTTATAGTGGAATATAAGTGTTATGGGACTGATATTTTTGATTTCCAACACTAATTTTTGCATTTGCATAGGATTGATAATGGAGGCAGTCTGAATAATCAGTCCTAATCGACCGATACTTGATTTTCCTAGTACATGCCCAGAAACGTGCCGGTTAAAACGAATCTCCTCCAAAACTTCGACTAGCATGAACTGATCTTTATGAATAATTAATCTTTCATCCAGATCCTTGACAAGGTCATATTGATGCGTATATTTATCCAAAAACTCTTTAATGGTATGTTTTTTTGAATCAAAGTAGGGTACATCCTTATCTTTGAATTCCCAAAGATAACGCCCAACACAAATGTCCATGGAGACTGATGAAATATTTTCGGGGTTAAATGGGTTGATTTCCAAGTACCGATTATGATCTGGACAACAATTACACGAGTTATTTATTAGATACTGAATTCCTTCACCGCTTATGAGATAACCAGCATGATTGGAGGTTAATTTTTTCAACCTGTTGAGCCCCTATTTTTTAATGTAAAAAGAGTGAAATAAAAAATGAACAAGCTAAATCCGTTTCAAGCGGGTCCATGTACTCCGCATGACATTCCCAAACATTTCGATTTGGGTGTCACCTTTCATAACGAGTCCGGATGGCTCATTTTTTTCGCCAATGGGGGCAAGTAATATCTCCTCATTGTCCCGAATTATTCCCCAGATATCGCCAGGATAATCTCGAATTTCAAGATTAGATTTCATTTTCAATTGATCAATTAACTGTGGATTTTTTTGGACGGGTACGGCAAGTTGCACACGGATAATGGGGCGAAGCCCCTTCAAATCCATCTTATCGAGGACAGTTATGTCGGGAAGGAAAATCATTACATTGCTCTTAGTCCGGGAAAAAATGGTGGTAAGAGTCACTGCTGCAGAATCCCTGTCTGAAACGAAATTTGTGGCCTTCGGTAAAGAAACTCCTTGTTTTTTTAGGATTCGTTCGTATTCCTCAATTTTCACGTCCCGAAGTTTAAGGTCTTCTTGCATTTGTTGTTTTTGCTGTTCAAGTTCTTTTTCCAATTTAGCAACAGTTTGATCAGCGCCTTTTAAAGTACTTTCCATGTCAAGAACTCGTTTTTCTAAAGAGCTAGCATCACCGTCAGAAACCGGTAATTTCATGACAGTTAATTCTTTCACTCCTTTTTCCAAGTTGGCATTTTCTTCTCTTAGACCTTTAATAATGTCTTCACGTTCAAGAATTTTTTTATTAAACGCGGCTTGTTTTTCTTCCAATTCCTTTTTTAATTCGACAATTTCAGATTTCAATTGCTTAGTTTCCTCTCTGACTTTTGCATCTACTCCAGTTATTTGCTTATTTGCGCTCTCTAAATTTTTCTCCATTTCGATTAAGCGTTTTTGCAACTCTGAAAGACTCATTTGCTGCTGAAGGATTGTGGTTTCCTGATCTTTTAATGTTCTTTGTTGGTCTGCAATTACTCCAGTCTGATCTTGGATACTCATTGAAAATTTATCTATTTGTTCTTTTAATTGGGCGCTCTCCGCTTTATATTCAGCAACCTGAGTTTTTTGGTTCTCAATCGTTTGGTTTTGAAATTGAATTCTTTGCTGGAGGACCTCTACTTTTTCTTTATCTTTCAATTTATCCAGAGAACCTGGCATTCCCATTTTTACATCACTTTTTTAAACAAATCTTATGGTTTCGGCTTAGACCTTTCTGTTTTTAACATATCAACAACCGTTTGAGATAGTTCTTCAGAAATTATGGGGTTGTGTAATATCTCATCATCCGTTAAGTCTTCGAATTTTTTCCCTTTAGACAGGGCCCATTCCACTATTGCAGTAAGGAGACGGGTTTTGATTACGGTATCCGGATTTAAGCTCATGCTATCAATTCCGCATTCAATAAGAAACGCTGCAATCGATGGCCAGTCACTTGGAGATTGCCCACAAATCCCGACTTTTCTCTTAAATTTATGAGCCGTGTCAATAAGATTCTTGAGCGAGCGTTTTACGGCTTCATTGCGTTCATCAAACAGATGGCTAATAATCTCAGAATCCCGATCAAGCCCTAATGTAAGTTGCGTCAGGTCATTGCTACCAATGCTAAATCCATCGAAAACTTCTGAGAATTGATCTGCCAAAATGATATTGGAGGGTATCTCTGCCATTACGTAAACCTCGAGATCATTTTCGCCCTGCACGAGTCCATTCTCATTCATAATTTTGATAACGCGCTTTCCTTCTTCAACCGTTCTGCAAAATGGGACCATGACTTTAACATTCGTGAGTCCCATCACATCCCGCACTTTCTTCAAGGCAACGCATTCGATTTGAAAAGCAGGGAGGAAATCCTTATCATAGTATCGTGATGCTCCGCGCCACCCTATCATGGGATTATGTTCTTTAGGTTCATACAAGTGCCCCCCAATCAAGTTTGCGTATTCATTTGTCTTAAAATCACTTAATCGGACTATTACATCATTCGGATAGAAACTGGCGGCAATTCGTGCGACGCCCTCAGCTAATTTATCAACAAATAGATGAGATTTATCCTCATATCCGATAGTTAATTCATCAATTTCTTTAATCAGCTCAGCATTCTTTTTGTCCTTTTTTAATTCATTGTAGTGAAGTAAGGCCAACGGATGAATTTGGATGTGAGAGTTGATAATGAATTCTAACCGAGCGAGACCAACCCCATCAACGGGGAGTTTGCCCTGATCGAACGCTGTTTCAGGGATTCCGACATTCATAAAAATTTGTGTTTTAGTTTTAGGGATAGTTTCCAAGTCAAGCTGCTTAATTTCATATTTTAATAAACCCTCGTAAACGTTCCCAAATCCTTCACTGCAGTCAGTTGTAATCTTTTGTCCTTTCTTGATAACCTCAGTTCCATTTTCAGACCCAATAACACAGGGAATTCCCAATTCACGAGAAACAATGGCGGCATGACATGTTCTACCGCCATGATTTGTTACGATCGCAGCGGCAATCTTCATAATTGGTTCCCAATCAGGATCCGTTTCAATGGCAACTAGTACTTCACCTTTTTTGAACTTTTCAATTTCTTTCACATCTATTATAACATTAGCAACTCCTTGACCTATTTTACGCCCTACTGCATCGCCTTGAATCAACAACTTTCGTTCCCCAGGGGGTGCCAAATTGACGTAGTTTTCAATTATATCTTTCCTTTTTTGGGATTCAACAGTTTCAGGACGAGCCTGTAAGATATATATCTTATTATTTCGTCCATCGAGCCCCCACTCCATATCCATGGGCTTATCGTAATGTTCTTCAATCTGCATGATGTAGCCGGCCAGCTCTTTTACTTGTTCTTCGTTTAAAACAAATATTCTCCGCTTTTCTTCAGGGACATCCACTTGTACAACTTCATGCTTTTCGTTTCTGACGAGTTTGATGAATTTATTCCCCGCTTGTTTGCCAATAATCCCTTTAGTCGGTTTAAAAACATACCATTTATCAGGATTTATTTTTCCTTGCACTACGAATTCACCGAGACCCCAACTTCCTTCAATGTAAACGACCTTGTCAAAGCCCGACTCGGTGTCAATTGAAAATCCAACCCCAGCAGCACCAAGGTCCGTATAGATCATGAGCTGAACGCCAACTGACAATGCCACATCAAAATGATCAAACCCTTTATCTTCCCTATATGAAATTGCGCGGTTAGTAAAAAGGCTAGCCATACATTCAATGGATTTTTCTATGATTTCATCTTCTCCTTTCACATGAAGGTAGGTTTCTTGCTGTCCAGCAAAGCTAGCGTCGGGAAGATCTTCTGCAGTGGCAGAACTCCGCACTGCGCAGCTAGGATTCTCAATTTTAGTTTTCTTACCGAGATCCCTATAGTATTGTTTAACTAACTTTTTGAGATCCTCGGGCATTTTCGCATTTTCAATAGCTTTTCGAATTTTTTCACCGCGTTCTGCTAGATTCTTCATATTGTGTGTATCTAAGTCAGAAAGCGTATCCCGAATGAGTTGTTCTAAATTATTTTCTCTAATGAAGTACCGATAGGCCTCGGCGGTTAACGCAAAACCAGTAGGTACTGGGACCTTCGTTTTCTCAATCATCTCACCAAGGCTCGCATTTTTCCCACCTACTACGGGAACATCTTCGATGCCACATTCTTCAAACCATAAAATTAATTTCTTTTCTTTATCCGATGTCAACATTACTTACCTCTACATTAATCACTATTTCGTAAAAACTCAAAGTATAATTGTATTTTTCAAACATCAACTAATATTTTTATTAAAGTTATCTTGTTAGATTTTTGTAGTTGATTTTTATAAATTTAATAGTTAATTTCTTGTAAGTTAAAAGACATTTAATGCTAATGATCAAATAATAAATTGGTGTTTTTATGAGTCCTGCGCGCGCAATCTTATTGGAAGTTGGCGGAATGGGTATGATCAGAGAGATTTTATTTAAACAGAATTATATTCAGGACCCAAGACGTGCAACTATTTTATTCGATGAATTGAATGGCATTATTTGGGTATGGCTCGGTACAGATGTAAATCTGAAGACACGGAAAGCAATCCTCCCTGTGGCAGAAAAGATGCTTTCAACAGGATATAAGTCCAAGATGGATGGAATTCTCGTTGGTCAGAATTGTTCTCAATTAATTACTATTGATCAGAGAAACATTGCTGATCCGGGCGTACAACAAAGACATCAAACGGCATTGAACCTATTTAATATGAATTATGTTCAAGACGGGAGGTTCGTTGTACAATTTGAAGCCAGTCCTGCTAAAACAAGGGTAGATCCTCGTACCACTGCATTAGCGGGGATAATGATTGCCAGTATTTTAGAGAGCTCTCCAGAAGTTTTTGTGGGGAAAACATCCCAAGGGATTTATAGTATTGATATAGGTCAAGGAACTATCAAGTTCCAAATTAGAGACGGAAACATTCAATTGGTGCAGGGGAGTATTGGGCTCAACGATCAGATTCAAAGGGCATTTCAAGAGAATATAAAGACTCTAAAATAAAAATAGGGTTTAGGAAAAACCAAAACTAGCATATTGATCAAAATCCTTTGAATTTAGGGATGGATTATTTTACCTTCTTCGTGGGAAGCGGTCAAAGGTTCAGCAACAAATTCACAGATGGCGTCACCTTTTGCAATACATTGGACTTCACGGCATATGATTTTCTGTTTAGTAATAAATTCGAAAATTCCGGCGACAACCCCAGCTACCAAGGCATCTGAGGACAGATGTTTTTGTCTCATGGAAGATCCAAAGATTGAATTTTTCAATGTCACACGTGCGTATCCTGTTTTTAAATCAGCTTCCTTAATTTCGGTAATTCCCCAGCCACGGACTCCGACGATTTGAGCATAGGCACGAAAGATAGCTTCTCCTTCAAGATTAAAACGTTCTGAAATTTGGTTTGCGAATATTAGTGCCATTTTTTCTCCTGCATTGTACATAATTTCACTTGCACGCTCCTCCCCAACCAAGTCATCTATACTTTCTATTATATTCATAAGAGTGCCTTTTGGCATAAGGAGTACTCTCATTCCCATTAGTGATAATGACCCTTCCTTATCAATAGTTAGTTTATCTTTTGTTTTTTGTAAATCTAAATTCAAAAATCCTAGTTCTCTGGCTGGACTGGATACTAATTCACAATAATCGTCGCCTGTTGCCGTGCATTTAGTTTCGATGGTGTCCCATAATTCACCCGTGGCTGCTTCTAGGATGGCAGTTAGAACACCCGCAGCCTCTTGATGGATGGGATTCGATGCTTTAAACGTCCAAATATTTTTAAGATGGATAATAGCAATGCCTCTCTCCAAACTAAACTCTTTAGCAATAATTTCACCGTTTCCAAACACCCCAATTTGACGCATAATCGAGTAGGGTCTCGATAGTTCTTTTGTTTGGAAAAAATTTGTTAAATATTTAAAAAAGTCTACGCCCGTCGCCTTCCCAATTTCAAAATAAGTTTTACAATATTGATCATAATCTAATTTTTCATACATACTTTGAACAACTTGTGCATATTGCTTCCTAGGAAGGACGAGATATTTTATTCCGAACATTTCTATATCATTTTCTGCGGTTAAGTTTAAATTTTTCTTTAACACTTCAAAATCGCCCAACATTTTCATCTGAATTCGGATCCCCTCTGTTGTAAAAGAATACGGAACTTCTGTACTGACTAATTGTTGGCCATAGTATCTATTTTTAAGAATGCGTAAATGTGGTACAAAAATCCCACTAATTTCTTTCACACGGAGATTGATAATGATGTCAGTCATATTTTCGAGAGCGGAAACAAATTGGGTAGAATGAGCGTGGCGATCTAAGTAAAATATTCCCAAATCATTTTCATTCTTTATTTTTTGAAACATTTGTCGAAAAAAACGTAGGACTTTCCCCTCATCACCAATCGTGATGAACATATTTGTGATATCATCAAAAATCCAACGAGCACTCTCATTAGGTTTACAGATATCCTCTCGAGTCTTATCTAAAAGATATTTTACTTTGGCGATATCGTTCGGTTTGTCAATATCAATAATTGCATCCTTGAATGAGAATGATTCCGGATACGACACAGGACCATAGCAGTTAATAACATAATACCGATTTGCCTGAATTGCGGAGTGGACAAATGAGGGACTAGCTATTATCTCTGGTAAATCGAAGAAATGGTGTGGAGGATAACTGTATTCCACCACAAATACTCTACCTTCATCACGGCCCAGCTGTTCTAAAGCAAAGTAGCCCGTAAACGCCCCTTTATTTGTTGCGGGGTGCTCTGAAGTTATTAAAATAGCACTTCCAGCTGCAACTCCACCGCCTAACAATCTATCTAGTGAAACTATGCCAAATTTATCGAATTGCCTCCGCATTTTATCAGACTCCATGAAAGATTTTATTCAATTTTATTAAAATTGCGATTTTTTTATGGTTTTTCGAAAATTATTGAATTTTACAAGCTTATTTTGGAAACGCGCAATATAAATACGTTTTTGATTTAAGTTATTTCAATAATTAAGCGTAGGTTTTAGAGATCATTCTTTCATATCATCACGAAAATCCTTCATATTCACCTCAATTCTGAAGGAATAAGATTTCTGATATCATTTTCAGATTTCTAATTTATATAGATTGAGTTCTTATTTAAAATGATGGATAGGGTTATCTTTCATGTGGATTTGGATGCATTTTATGCGTCATGCGAAATTTTAAGAAATCCCGAGTTGAAAGACAAAGCTGTTATCATCGGAGCAGATCCGAAGGGGGGTAAAGGGCGGGGAGTCGTTTCAACTTGTTCGTATGCAGCACGAAAATTCGGAGTCAAATCAGGAATGCCAATTTCGCGGGCGTACAAACTTTGTCCAAATGGTATTTACCTACGTCCAGATATAAAATATTATAAAGGAATTTCAGACCAAATTATGGAAATTCTTCGTTCTTACGCGGATAAGTTTGAACAATGGGGGATAGATGAAGCGTTTCTTGATGTTACTGAATCTATTTCAAACAAAATCAATCCAACTGAATTGGCTCAGAAAATTAAAAATGAGATTTTTGAAAAAATAGGTTTAACTTGTTCGATTGGAATCGGTCCAAACAAACAGGTTGCTAAAATTGCTTCAGATTTTCAGAAACCAGACGGATTAACATATGTTTCTCCAGAACAGGTTCGGTCGTTCCTTGATCCTTTGCCCGTTGAGAAAATAATTGGAATTGGGCCAAAAACGAAGAAGATACTAAATAAAAAATTGAATATTGAAACCATTGCCGACCTTGCAAATTACCCTCCAGAGAAATTAAATAAAATTTTCGGGAAGATGGGAATTGATTTGAGCAATGTGGCAAGAGGAATCGATAACAGTCCAGTTCAGGAGGATTATAAAAGAAAATCATTGGGAACTGAAGTGACCTTCGATGAAGATATTGAGGACTTCGAAATTATTTATAAAACTTTAGAACTTTTGGTCAATAAATTACATAAATCCCTCATAAAAGGTAGATATCTTTATCAAGTTGTAGTTATTAAAATAAGATTTGAGGGATTTAGCACCTATACACGCCAACAAAAGCTCAAAACACCAACGAATGATAAAAAAGTAGCATTGCAAATTGGGAAAAAGTTACTTAAGGAGTTCGAATCGAATCCTAAGAAGGTAAGACTTCTTGGATTTCGGCTAGTGGATCTCTCTGAATCCAAACATGTGCAAAAAACATTATTGAACTGAATCAAATTTCGAAACCGGTAAGGATAATTTGAATTGGGTTCTTAAAATATCTGAAATATTCTAATTGGTGCAGGAACGGTTTGCGCAAATTGACGACAACTCCCCTACCAAAAACTACTCCATTTGCATCTATATCCATTAAGTGTGACGCATGAATTCCTTTATGAGCTCTATGTCATTTTTTCAATTAATGACATAGTATCAAACTTATAAGTTTATTACTACAATTTTTTATTCATGATTCCAGTTTTAGATTTTTCATCACTCATTGTCATAATACTAATGCTACTTGGAGTTTCTACAATCTTAATCTGTGGCTTACTATTTGTAAGGCAAAGTATTAAGTATTCTGAAGAATCCCGCGTAAAATGGTTAGCCTTTGTAGGGTTATTTCTAATATTTGCCGCGATTTCAATCCTTCTCCACCCTGTTTTATATATTCTAACCGATTCCCAAGAATATTTATCCTATATTAGTCAAGGTGTTTTCATCGCTGCTATGATAATGCTTGTATTATATATGGATCGCGTAGTTTATCCATCATCACGGAATATCTTCACAATTGTATATATAGTTAGTGAAATTATTTTCATTCTTGGTGTAATTTTACTTCATTATGGTGTTCCCTTTCTCAGTTCTGGGATTCTAGCATTGATAGTCCCCTTGGGATTGGTCGGTGTGGGATTATATATGGGGGTTCTCTATATCAAAATTGCCATACAATCACAGGGTCAAGCTCGAAAAAACGCCATTTATGTCATTTTAGGGGGTATTTCACTTGCAGGGGCCTATATTTTAAGCGGATTAAAGCCAATTATCCTCGCTATAATCACTGGGCTGGAGGGGTTCTTCCTTTTCACCGCAATAATCGCCCCAGTGCTAGCCCTTATAGGTTTACCTCTCCTAGCAAAAGGCTTAGACCTTTCACTTTAAATTTATCTGCGAGTCTAGGCTAAAAAGTCCTTTTACACTTCAAACATTATTGAACTAAATCAAATTTCGAAACCGGTGAAGATAGTTTAAATTCACCCGATAATATTTTTTCTTTAAGTTCATTGGCAAGTTTTACAGCTCCGAAACGATCGGATTGCCGAGTTACTATAGGAATATCTCGCGCAGAAATGGTAATAGTC
>JABXJU010000376.1 GCA_013375405.1 Candidatus Helarchaeota archaeon | reverse complement strand
TTCCGATCTGCCTATAACTATTAACCACGTATAAAAATGATCCCAGCCATCACGCCAGCCTTGATATATGACGAGATAATAGAAAACTCCGCCTAAACAGATTATTCCGGTTAAAAATATAATTGCGCTCACGATTTTTAAAATTATCTCGCTATCCATTTTTCATCCCAAAATTTTCTTTTTTAAGATATGAAATAATTAAACCAACTTTCCTAATAATAATATTTCGACCATAATTATAACACTCTAGACTATGTTGGGAATTTAATTAATTGAATTGTCTCATAAGTAGTATTTCTCAAAAGGCTAAAATCATGAGTAATCGGCAAAAAATCGTAATCTTTAAAAAATATCTATCTCTTTCTTTTCTTAAATCTACACTTTCTAATAGTTGGAGGCTCTTGAACAATTAACCGAAAAATCCGCATAGACGACGACGAATTGGATGAAAATTTACTTCAAAATATAAAATTGGAGAACTTTGAGGGAGCCTTAAATCATATAATTAAACTTATGAATATATCTGAGCAAGAGAAACTGAAAAGAGTGGAAGTTTTAGGCGCTTTGGAAAAGAAGGTCGTCCGGCGGCTTCAGAGCGGAAAAACTGAAGAAGCTATTGAAGAATTAAGGGATATTATTGATGAATATGAGCGTTTAGACTTAACTCATCGAGCTCATATCCTTGAACTCACTTTAAATGAATATATTGCAGAGACTACCCCGTCATCAGTAGTAGTTGAAGAACCGCCAACTGTTGAAGGCGAAGATGATACACAAGCAGTGATTCAAGTTTTAGAATTTCGATCCAAAAAGGTAATTCGCAGATTTCTTCAAGGGAAAACGGACGATGCAGTCGAGGAAATGCTTGAGATTATTGAAGCGTTCCGGCATTTAGGTCTGATAGAACGAGCCCAAGCGATTGAAGACTGGATGTATGAGTTTCTTGAGAAGAAGTTGGAAGAACACGAAAAGAGCTTACCATTATCTGAACGCCTTGAAATTGATCCAGAACTTGAAGAACAGTTGCTTAGTTTTCGTACCCAAAAGATAATAAAACGTTTTGCACAAGGGAAACCTCGAAGAGCTGTGGAAGAATTTACCGAGATTGTAAATGAATATAAACGTCTAGGTAGGTTAGATGTCGTCGAAATGCTTGAATTGTGGTTTAATCTGTTTATAACAAAAATGTTTTTAAAAAAGCCCGAAGTAAAAAAAACCCAAGTACCACCTCCTTTCCCATTATCGAAACCGCAGGAGGCGTCGCCTGCTTCTCCAACAGTTAAATTTAAGGAAAAAATCACAAAAATCAAATCGCTCCTTAAAAAGTTTGAAGAAAGTCTTTAATCTCTTTTTTGATAAAAAAGTTCGGCACTAAAGCTTTTGAAGGATTTCTAAATCTGCTTTGAGATAAAACCATATCCCCGTAATGAGGCTAGCACCCCCAATTAAAATAAGCAATCCCCCAATATACGGGGCCATCATAATCAAATTTTGAATATGGGGTGGAGGATAAACTAATAAAATCCAATATATGTTTTTTAAAACTGTCCAATAGATTATTTCCAATATGAGTCCAATACTAACGTAAACAATCCCCGAAATCGTAAAGACTCTGTAAAGTTTCATTATGAAAACCTATCTAATTATCGAAAAAAGGCATTTTCAATTGTAGATTAAATATAAAGAACGAAAACCTACACTATAAATCTTCTAATGTAAAACAATACACAAATATTCATTTCAGCTTATTGATTCAACAAAGATAATTAAGGCAGTGAGATTAATTCTTGCTATCCGGATATCGCTTTCAGCCAACCAACCTAAGACCCATGGATAATCGTAATTAATGTTGCTTGTATAATAACTGATATAGCATTCCGATTCGTTTAATACAACTCCTGCGTAGGCAGTATCTCCTGCACTTGGTAAATCCGTGATGTATGTTAAACCTGTGGTTTCATTCACAAGGTACAATGATGTACGCTTTCTGCCAAATATACTACCAAGTTCTGTGAAAACAGTCCGTCGTCCTACGTGATTCCTTCCTACTGCAAAGGTTATATTATTATAAGAGAAGGTGGCTAATCCATCGAGTTTAGTCAGAGTGCTTTTTATTTTCGAAGACCAATTTGTATAGGGATATGATGAAGTCGCGATCAAGGTGGAGGCATTAGCACTGCCGAAA
>JABXJU010000107.1 GCA_013375405.1 Candidatus Helarchaeota archaeon | reverse complement strand
AATGCCTCGGATAACTGGATTATCGATCACTACTGGCTCAACGATACGACACACTTCCAGATCAATTCAATTAGCGGGATTATTACCAATACGACTATTTTAACAGATTTGAGTGTGCATGATATCACAATCCATGTTAATGATACCAGTGGGAATGAGATCAACGCAAGCATTACGATTACCAACGTGGATGATATTTTTCCCACGTGGGACGAAGTGCCCGGAAATCAAACGATCTATTATGAACATGTCTTTCAATATCTCGTGAAGGTCTCAGATAACGTGGCAATCGACCACTACTGGTTAGATGAAACTTTCTACTTCGCTATTACCCAAGAGGGGCTTCTTCAGAACCTGGCTATCTTGGCACTCGGAGATTATTACCTTACCATCCATGTAAATGATACGAGCGGGAACGAGATTAACGTATCCATTACAATATCGGTTATAAATGAACCCGATTCAGATATACCGGGTTTTGAAATGCTATGGGTACTAACTGCAATGATCACATCGGTTTTTATCGCTTGGTTAATCCTGAAAAAAAGAAAAAATAGCCTCTAATCTTTTTTTTTATTTTCCTTTTTAAGGTCGAACGGGTCTCCAACGGTTTGTTCAATGGAAATGCGTGCTATTTTTAAGGTAACATCGTAGTCAACCGTGTTTTCAACTTTAAACGTATTAACTTTTTATGGTCGAAGAAAGACCTTTCAGGAGAAGGAAGTCAGATCCCTCCCTACTAAAAAGCATTCAAAGGAAATAATGCATATCGAATTATTAAAATTATTCTTATTCTTTTCGTTATCGAGGAGAAGGAGTAAAATTGAATATATTGTTTTGATTTTAATCTAGAATTCTATTATATAGCCTATTTTTAAATTCCCGCCATTTTAAAAATAAGCGATCTTTTCACTGCTTTTTGAAATTTTAGTAACCTTAATCTATTATTTCCAGTAGAAATTGACCTTCACTACTTAAATTATAATTAAAACTACTAGAAGGCATGAAAAGGAAAAAGATGCCAAAATATGCATTTTTTTGCAAAAAACTTATATAAAAAGCGGTCTTTTATTATAACTAAAGATCATTTTTGATGAGGAAAGTTGCGGAATACGACAATTCACCTGCCAAGGTTATACCTCAAATTAATCGACGAAATTATTTGTGATAAGGATTACCCGTGTACTAGTGAATTTATTCGGATTGCCATTCGAAAATTACTAAAACGCGATATGAAGTTATTATCGAATCCTCGTATAGAACACGCTTCAGAAAAAATTCAAGCTTTAATCGAAAAGCAGAAAGTATCAGGAATACAAAGGAACCTTGACCAATTTAGACTCATGTTGGAACAAAATCCTGCAATTCAAAAGAATTTAGCACCCAAAAGAAATCTAATCCAAATGAAACAAGCGAGGATTGATACATATTGGAAATAGAATTTCCTGACATTATCGAAGTTATTTCTAGGATGCAAGAAGCGAACCTGCGGTATATAACAGTAAAGCGATTGCGGAAAATTCTTAAAATTGAGAGCGAAAATGGTAAAATTATTCGTAAATTGTCTAATACGCTAATATGGTTACAGCATTTCGGTTTCTTAGACGTCGTCCAAGCTCGAAGTCCTAAACGGTATCGAATTCTCCCTGATTTTTCCAATAAAACCCGAGATATCGTGCGGATCTATCGAAAATAAAAAAAAAGAAGAAATTAATAGGTTTTTTTAAAGAACCGATAAAATCCAGTAATCATTACGAAAGCTACGATTAAAGTAATTAAAGTTACCCAGAAGTTACCAATAGCAGCACCCCCTTGGGATTCGACTTCGATCTCGAAATCACCGCTTCCACTCCATATTTTTACGATAAGATAATAGACTCCGGAGTAGGTGGCGGTCCAATCGATCTGTTCTGGATACTGAGTTTTCCAACTATAGTCAAGTTCATTGAGAAGGCGGTCATATAGATAAAGATCAAAATCATGCTGTGAACTTTGACCGCGTAGCCATGCGGTGACCGATTCACCCTCTTGTAGAAATACCCGATAGAACAAATAATCCTGTGCACCACTTGGTAAGGTACTAGTTAAAGTCGGACCATCGACAATGAGAGTAAAAGCTGTTCCAATGGAGAGACCATCTTCTGGGCCAGTTACATCGAAAAGGGTCACGTTTAAGGTAAAGGATCCTGAACCAGCATAGGAATAGACTCGAATTATGTAGAACCCTGTACTTAACACAAAGATACTGCAGCTATCTGGGTAACTCTCGCCTATTGCCGCACTTTGTAATTGGCCTAATTCATTGTAGATATAGACATCAAAATCTGTGCCAGGAGCTGCCGCAATTATGGAAACAATAAGATATTTATCCGCAGGGCAAGATATTTTGAACCATGCACTACCATCGGTGGGATCGGGACCGGGCATAAGACTCTCGAAAATACCTTCGTTGATTAGAACCGCGTTTTCAAAGCTGTCGCCACCAATAATTGTTGAATAATTAATGATTACTATAAGAGTTTCAGTTTTGTGGAATAATGTAATATAGGTCGCATTGATGTCAAATTTAAATGTGACGATAAGTCCATTCGGTGCTGATAGGCTGACGTTAAATAAGAATGTCATTGAATCAGTTGCGCCGCCAGCGATAGTCCCATAGACTTGGAATCCAACTAAAATAGTAATATTACCATCAGAACAACTAAGTGTTCCGTTTACAGATGTAGCCAGTATGGATCCTGTATTTCTTATTGTAATGGTTATATTAATCGTTTCGCCTTGATCAACAATACCATCACCGTCATTTGCGGGGTCAACTGTTATGCCATCATCGAGTAAATAACCATCGAGATCCAAATGGTATGTGGGTCCGAAATAGAAGGTCGTTAGAAATAAATCCCAATCCGTATCTTCACCTAAATCGATCGATGTTCCATATCCGCTATTATAATCCCCTGAATTATCCGGAAAGTAGATGGCAATTCCGTATGCATCGGGGTTATTCCATTCTAGCGAATTAAGAACCGCATCGCTGATATTTCCCATTAGCCAGTCGCAAGTATCTTTGAAGTCGGTCCCTGTAACACGTGATTCTAGTTCGTAGGCAAAATCATAAAGATCAACGAAGATATCATAATAAAACTCCTGAGTTGCCGCGCGAGCACTCGATATGGCGCTCTTCTGGGTTGCCACTTGGGTGTTCAACTCTGCTGTGAAAAGATTGAAAGCAGCCATTAGATTGTTTATTGAGCCAGAGGTGACATTAACGGCCGAAAGGGTTGTATCATAGGAGGCAGAATAACTGGCGTGATAATCAGTAACCATTGCATTGGCATAAGTTGCAGGAGATTGACTTGGAGTATCGCAGAGCGTGTCTATCATATCATCATAGGGATAGCCATACCCAGGAATAGTTTCTTCGGAAGCTACAATGTAATCGACATAGTCGTTCATTTCGTAACAGACTTCTAGCATTTGCATCAAACATGCATCCATGGTGAGAATATCGATAGTTTCACCTGCAAGTGAGCAGGCTTCCACGAGGGCTTCATCGACCTCATCGAAGGTCAGTTTATCGTTTCCGCTTGAGTCATCCCAACAAATCCCGAAAATACCAGAGCCATGGTCCCAGAGGTCGAGTACATAATGTTCCGCTGGGAAGTTATTGAATACATAGATAATGAAGTTCTTTAATGTAGTTTTACTTCCCATATTTGGTTCGGACAAGAAACCTGTAGTGAGAATAGGGGAAACAATTGAACCGGAAGTGTCGTGCTGAATTTTATAGGTTTTGGCGCCAGAAAATTCGCGATCGATGAACACGATGACATTTACGTTGCTTGAGACGGCATCGTTATATCCTTCTTCCATCTCATTGATATCGCCGATTCCGTAACTATCGAGATTATTGTCCGCGTCAAGGTAGACCATGTAAGTCCAGTCGGGAATAATAATCTTCTTTTGAAGACCTGAGTCAGTTATATTTTGAACAAAGGGTAATATTAGTATAGATCCGAAGATACTGAGGATAAATAATGAAATTGGTATCAACTGTAATAACATTAAATGTCTTTTTTTCATGTTACATTCTCTCCTTTGTATTTTGGTAAATAGAAATAGAAAAGAATGGCGGCAGCAGTAATTGCTACGATGATAATTATACTTCCAAATAGAGGCATTTCGAACATTTGAATAACTTCAACTTCGAAGGGATTTGAGGCATTTCCATGGTAGCGCTGATTGTTGCCAACATCAGTTGCCCAAATATAATATTCTATTCCTGCAGAAGTCACGTTTTCGCCCGGAATCTGCCCATACCAAATACCACTCATCGTTGTGCCGGAGGCAAGATCGAGGCTGACTGTAGCATATGGCACATTGGAATTATAATCGTGATAAGCAAGTGTAACAGAATCGACACCAAATTCGTCAGTAACATTGACACTTATTGAAAGGTCTTTACCTTCGATAGCATATTGTAGAGGGATGTGATCAAAGTTTGGTCCGATTATATCGTCTATTCGAGCGTGTATTATGATATTCCCAGTTGGATATAATTGCCAAGTGCCGCTTTGATTCGTATAACTACGCCCAGAAGTCGTAGAGTTGTCAATACCAATACCAAATTGAGATGTATCAGTTATAATCCACTGCAATACAATATAAAAGTCAGATCGATTAGATGCTGTGAAAATCGGACTTGAGCCTTCAAAATCAATTTGGTAAGGAGGGCCGGATGAATCGATGGGATATATTGGGTTCATTATCGTATTGTTGTTGTCATCTAAAACCCAAACTCTAATACTTGAGAGCTTATTGCTATTAGCATAGAGATTGATTCCAGTAAGTTGAAAAGTTTTCGGCGGAGGGGAAAATCTTACCGCAACAGAATCATTTTCTGCAAGAGATAGATAACTTTCGGGCCCCGAATCATCGTAAGCGATTTCATACCAAGGGATAGCAGCTTGATTGGGGGTGGGCGCAAGAAGTAGTCCAATGAAAATCAGACTAACGAAAATAAAAATTTTCCGTTTTTTCATTTCAAACACTATCCTTAATCGAATCGTTTGAAATTCCTAATAACGTACATACTGCTAAAGAGGGCAATTCCAAAGATAATGATTTCTAGCACAAGGTTTAATGAACCGAATATGCCAGGATTAATTATAAAATGTACTACCATTGTTAAAGCAACTAAACCCATGAGAACCAAAGATATTCCTCCACCCCACTCTTGTTCCTTGAGAATGCCAACGGTACATATAATTCCAATAGCGGCAAAAGCAAATATTAAAATGATATTCATTAAAAAGAATCCTTCAAATGCATCAACGATATATTCAGGACCGCTCAGATATTCGGAAAATGGCATAACTTGAATAATCCCATAGACCGATAACAGACTTATAATCCCTTGAACTATTAATATCATTGAAAGTCCTAAGTAAAGATATCCGACAATTTTTGATCCAACGTAGATACGTGGATTTATCCGTTCTCCGTGTTCATTTCTTTCTACCATATTATTTCAACTCTCTTCTACTAATTGTGAAGAGTACTATACCATTTTTTTTATTATATAAGAATTTAGTGTTTTCGGTAGTAGGACAATAATTTTTTGCATCATCTTAAATATTAAGCTAGTAATGATAATACGCATTGCTTTTCAAAAAGTTGAATTTAAAAAATTGTTTATTTAGATTTCAAACCTTGCTCTAATTCTTTAGCTCTTTGCTTAAGGAGGGTTTTCATCGTTTGAACGTCCTGGTCAATATATTTCATGCTTCGTAGCCAGAAATAGGCACAGGGAATCCAAAAGAGGGTACCTATAGCAATAATCCATGCATCGCTCCTTCCGGTCTGTATCGCAAGAAGTGGACCTATCGTTGCTGCAAGAACAGGACCTAAAGCATTTCCAATCCTATCCGTGACTGTGTGGAAACTAATAATGGTTGCGCGAGTTTCAGGCTCATTGACATCCGAATTAATAGTATACCAATTGACTCCAGCATTTCCAGCAAAAAAGGAGCCTATGCTTATCAATAGGAAGCCTACAGGGTAGAGTGGTGTTGTCCAGAACGTTCCGAAACCTGCATCGGACCCAACAGTGGGATAGGGTAGTAAAAAAGCAGTTGCAAAAAACGGAATTGGGATGAGAATAGAAAGACCTACAAAAAGAAGCCGTTTTCGCTGGGATCTAAGGGCAAGCCTATCGCCATACCATCCGCCGAAAATTGCTCCAATAATATTGGTGGATTGAGATAACAATACAATCAGATTAGCTGTATTTTCTTCATAGTTTAGAGTTTGGAAAAATATTGGTGCAATGATAAGAATCATAGCCCATGGGATCATTCCTGGGATACCCTGGAGAAATAAATTGACGTTGGTAGGCTTTCTCCAGATAGTTCTTAAATGTTCGCGTTTTATTTCATAGGTATAAACAGCACCTTCTTTAAGAACATCTTTTAATTCGTGTTCAACGCCGCCTTTCTTTAAATCGGTCCCAATAACTAAAAAGATTATGATTAAAATACACCCAATTATGGAAATTATAAGAAAAGGAAATCGCCAATACGAAGCCGATGAAAAAAGAGAACCGAGAAAAAGACCAATAGTCATCCCAATTCCCATAGTTAAACCAACAAAACTAAAAACCAACCCGCGTTTTTCGGGTTTCACGATATCGCCCAGAAGACTATAACAGATGGGCCAGACAGCCCCAAACCCCAGCCCAAAGAAGATTTGAGCCACTAATAACCCTTCATAAGTAATTTTACTATCAAAGAAAATATAAAAACAAGCAGCGATCCAAATAGCACTGGAAATAATTAAGATATTTTTCTTAGAATATTTATCTGAAAAATAGCCCCAAAATATCAACGTCGCGGCTGAAGTTAATAGAGAAGCAGCTATAACCCATCGAATTTGAGCGACGGTTTCTGTAGTAACAGCATCAAGAAGAGCTTCTGCTAAGACGTTTTGATTTGAATAAAGGAGAAACTGGGCACCATTATTGATTATAAAAATAATAATAACAAGTATTACGGTGACATTCACTCTAAAATTATACCTATGATCATTCATAGTAGAGTCACTCAATACGCTAAAAATGGTAGAGAATTAAATTGTATAAATCAGAATTCATTCTTTCAGATAAAATTTTCTGAGAATTTCAGAGTCAGCAATTAGCTGTGAATATCAGAAACATCAGAAATAGTGGGGTGGGTTTGGGGGAGATTACGCGATTTCCGAACGTTATGGAAGTAAAATACAACACCAAAAGCGACAGCCAAGGCGATTAAAATAATTAACACTATAGGTAGCCAAGGTGGAAGATCAAAATCATCCACTGTCACTTCAAGAGTGAATTCACCCGATCCGAAATACCGGACAATAATAATGTAGTAATATCCTGTAGAGGAAGCTTTCACGACGCAATATTCGGAAGATGTGAGAAAATTATTTGAGCGGTCAAGTTCGTTGAGATCGGTATCATAGATATAAAGATCGAAGTCAACTCCAAATTCACCTTCAAGCGTAACTTGAAGTCGCTGACCATCACTAACAATTACACGATAGTAAAGGTAATCAGTGGAGCCTGGCCCAGGTAATGTTCCGTTGGTTCTAGCGTTGCTTGAGAGCGTAAATGCAGTACCATAAGATAAACCATCTTCGTAGGCCTCTGTTGTTATATTTACGAACATATCGTAGTAACCATAACCGCCGCTATATGAAAGTACTTTAATGTAATGAAAGCCGCTTTGCATAATGAGCATACT
The DNA here is from genome assembly GCA_013375405.1 of Candidatus Helarchaeota archaeon. Next base: position 6,416 of record JABXJU010000107.1, on the reverse strand, counting down.
ACATTCATCAGGATATACAGGTTTCCCAGCAACTGAAGCTAGCTTTTCATCAGGGTCATACACATATACGTCATAGTCAGTTAAAGCAGGGCCTGTGAGATTTAGAAATAAGTAAAAGTCCTTCGTACAGTTGATTTTAAACCAAGATTCCCCATCTACCCCTGGCCCTGGTAGATTTCCATAAAAATATCCAATATAAATCTCTGTCGCGGTCTGGAGACTGCTACCACCAAGGATAATTTTTCGTCCCACAACTATTTCAAAGGTGAAGTTCCGAGTAATGGTATAAGGCTCAAAAATAGCCTCAGTCATTAAGATAAAGGGGAGAACTTGATTAATCGTACAATTGCTGCTGATATTGAAGGTGAAGATCTTGATCCCAGTTGCGCTAATGCTTAGATTCCCATAAGACTTGAATCCATCCATTATAGTTATATTTTCAGCATCTAGACAAAATAAGGTCCCATTTAAAAACCCAGCTTCGATTTCACCTACATTTTCTAATTCGATATCAATCATAAGAGTTTCCCCCGGATCTGGGGTATTATTATTATTTCCGAGGGAGTCATTAATTCTGTAATATCGAAAACCGACCCCGAAATTAGCTGTTGTATAATACTTTATGAGAAAATCATCCCACATAGTATCGTTCGAAAGTGCAAAATGGGTAGAATATGAACTTAAATACGAAGCTTGGGAACTAGGAAAGTATATGCTCAACCCATATGCTCCAGGATTATAATAATGTTTTTCATTGATAATAGAAATACTGATATTAGAGATTAAATTTTGAGCTAGTTGGCGAATAGTAAGATTGCTTGCTTCATTTTTAGTATTCAGGGCAAAATCATAGAGGTCAATATAGACTGGATCGTAGAACGATTCCGAGGCTGTGCGGGCGTTGTATAATTCATTTTTAATACCATAATTGAGGTAGCTATGTAAATTTTGGGCGAAGGGTACAAAATTTGGAAAAATAGCAGTATCTACAAGAGATAAATTTACCGCAGAAAGAGTGGAGGGGAAAAAGGAAAATTGGGAAGCATGGAATAAATCAACCATTGTACTGGCACATTCTGTGATAGTTTGATTTGGATCATCACAAATATCATCGATAATTGTATCATATGGGAATCCTTGGGCTAGAACTGCATCCTCAGACGCAATAAGAATCGACGCAAAATTGCGAATTTCATAAGCAACCTCAAGTGTCCCCATCAGACAGGCGTCCATCGCCAAAATATCAATAGTGTTTCCTGTGGTTGCATTAATAGTCTCCAAGGCATAACGTAGTTCCGCCATGGTTAAGGCATCATTTCCTGAAGTTTCATCAAAACATATCGCCCAACCGCTTCCATGATCCCATAAATCAAGAATGTAATGTTCAGCAGGGTAATAAGCAATGCAAAAATTAACGTAGGTAATCAAAGTATTCGGATCACCTAAATTTTCTTCCGATAGAAATCCTGGTATCACAAGTTGGGTAGAGGTTATAGTACCAGATTGATCATCATGCGAAATGTAATAGGCAGTAGTTCCTCCACTTAAAAGGTCTAAAAGCGAAATAACGTGGACATCAGTTACGCTGTCATTGTAACCCGTTTCCATCTCATTGACATCCGACTTGCCATAACTCCCGAGATTATTATCGGCACAAATATAGGATATATAGGTATACTTTGCAATATCCTTCTTTGTAACGGGTAAATGATTAACTTTATTTGGTTTGGATACGGAAAAAAATGGAACAACATTACTTATGAGAAAAATGAGAGAAAAAAATAAAACTAATCCCAGAAATTTCCTTTTTAACAAACAATTCACACCGATTGCTAATTTAACGTCCCGTTAATTAAAAGAAATTTATATTAATATTGTGTTCATTTGTTTTAAAGTTATAGTCTTTGATGTAATCAAGCAATAGCATATGCTTACATATGTTTAATAGAAGATGAAAATTGCTAACGCCCTTTCTTTTTCAATTTTTTTCGACGACGAACTGTTTTTCGTAATCCTTTCGTTGTGACCTCGCGTTTAGGTCTTTCTGCTGGGATTTCCACTTCCGGAAGGGCCTCTTTATAATCTAATTCATCGATAATTAAGTTAATCTCTTTTTTTGAAAGATTGAAATGATTTGCAATCTCACCGATAGAAAATCCTTGCGAATATTGCTCTAGGAACTTCTGCTCAAAAGTCTCGTTAAAATGCGTGTATTTCCCGGAAATACTAATTAATATACCAGGTTCTTCCCTCTTCCGAAATATTGGGAGCACGCGCCAGAGCGGTTCATCGAGCATTCTCGTAATTTCTTCAGGTGTAATTTGTTCTGTTTCATCCATGAGCCTATGAACGTCAGATCGGAGCAACAAGTAAGATAGAATATCATATATAAACATGCTAACAATTAAAAGGCTACCAAAAATATACCAAAAAATGTAAGTTCTAAGATTAATCCCGTCCCATCCTAAAGCCTCCCAATAAACCTGCGATAGCATCGTTATAAAGGTAATTGCAAGAATGAGGCCACCACTGAGCCAAAGTATCTTTCGTAACCAGCCCATGAAGAATCAACCAGTTTCAGCTGTGAATTAAAGAAATAATTTATGACGAAAATAAAAAGTCTTTCGATCCTTAATAGTATGGGGGCAAACCCTGCTGTCGTCCATCTTCTCTACACTAGGCTTTTTAAGAGGGACTCATCCAGCACCTATTTGTATTTTTCAATTTCTTCTTTTAATTGTTCCACTGTTGAGACTCCGACGAGCCATTTCTCGCCATTGATGATAGTTGTAGGCACAAAGCGGATTTTGTATTCGACCGCAATTTCTCTATCTTCTTGTTCCGCTACATTCCTCGTTACCCATTCGATTTTTTCGGCCTTCATTTCGTCTTGCGTTTGCTTAATTACGTTTTCTTGGAATCTACAGCTTCCTCACCACGGAGAGGTGAAGAACTCTACTTTTACCATACTATCACTTCTCACTAACAATAGTGAAACATTTTATATTAATCTTAACACATTCCATTTTTCTCCTTATACAGCGAGTGAAACCCTCGAAAAATAAAGGGGATATTTTATATCATTTTTTAACTCTAATTAATATCACAATTCAGTTACAAAACGAAATACTTGGAAAAAAGAAGTGTATTACAATGAAAGGGAAATTAATCAAAGAAGGGTGTGTCGCAGCCGGAACTGTTGCATTCATTATTATTCTTACGATGAGTTTTGGAATCATTCCTGCATTAGGGAACTTTTTAAACCCATTTGGCGTTTGGACAGTACCTGGGAATGCCCAATATCACGATATGACAATAACCGATTCACAGTTATCTGATACGGTCACAGTTCAGTTTGATGAGTATGGCATTCCCCATATCCATGCCCAGACAGATCTTGATCTTCTATTTGTACTTGGGTATTTACATGCAGAAAATCGACTCTTCGAGATGGATATGTTCCGCCGAGCCCCAGCTGGACGACTATCCGAATTAACAGGAGATTCAATGCTTGAATATGATAAATATTTTCGTATTCTAGGCTTCAATCGAGCTGCTCAGGATGCAACGGCATATTTGCAGGAAAATGAAACGTTTTTTTACAATTTATTACAGTCTTATGCAAATGGAGTGAATAAATTTATCGATTCTATAACGCCGTGGACAATGCCTTTGGAATATAAGCTACTTTCCGTTTCTCCAGAACCATGGACACCTCTTGATAGTATTCTCGTAAAATATCTCCAATCTTGGGATTTGAGCGGAACTATGGCTGATTTAGATACTACTCTCTTACGAGAAAAACTACCAGCAAGTGTTTATGCCGAGCTTTATCCCAATTATACCTTGGGAATGGAGCCCTTTCAAGAACCGATCATCCCATATGAAGAGTTAACAATCCTTGAAGAAGAGGGAGAAACCTCTGCATTAGTAAGAACTCTTGAAGCACTTAAGGTTTTGGACAATAATCGGCTTCGATTGTTTGGATCAGCCGAGATAGGATTTGGCAGTAATAACTGGGCAGTAAATGGTTCAAAATCTACCACAAATACTTCACTTCTCGCAGGAGATCCTCACCTAGGCTATCAACAACCCTCACTTTGGTACGAGGTACATATGATTAGCGAGGAAGGATATAATTGTTGTGGCGTCGGCTTTCCAGGGACTCCAGTAATTCTTATTGGACATAATGAGCATGTTGCATGGTCTCTCACTAATATTGGTAGTGACACTTTCGTCGATTTCTATGAGGAAAAGTTGAATGGGACGCATTATTTATTCAATGGAACATGGGAACCCTTAATGATATATAATGAAGTGATTAAAGTCAAAGGCGATTCTGATGTTACTTTTACTGTTCGGGAGACGATCCACGGGCCATTAATCACAGATCACGATATAGTAACCAACATGGCAGAAAGAGGATTTGAAACAGTTAACATCTCGTTAAAATGGGTTGGTAGAAATGTCGATCCAGATGAGAATTACAGCAATGCGATAAAGGCGGTTTATAAATGGAACAAAGCGACGAATTTTTCTGATTTTAACGATGGATTACGATATTTTGATGGTATGCAGAATATTGTCTATGCTGATGATTTGGGAACTATAGCAATGACAATTACTGGTATCTATCCCATCCGAAAACTAAATATTAACGGTACCATCGATAAAAAATTGAGAAGTGACGTAGTTCAAAACGGTACTGGATTTGGCGAGGAATGGGACGGGTTCATTCCGTTCAATGAATTACCACGGGAAGTGAATCCTAATCGATGTTGGGTTTCATCATGCAATCAACCATCTATAAATGGGAGCTATGACTACTATATTGGCGAAAACACGTTTTCTCAGGGATATCGTGCACGACGAATCAATGATCTCTTAGAATCCAAACCCTTACTGGATATAGATGATTTTAAAACATTTCAGTTAGATAATTATGCTTTTTCAGCCAGTCAATTTCTACCAATCCTTTTGGATGATTGGAACAATTCAATAGATGGTGGACAGACTTATGAGCCAGCTGTTATGGATGCTATGAATGAATTATTCTCGTGGAATCAATCCAGTCAGCGATATATCTTCAATAAAAGTTTAATAGCACCTACGATTTTTGAAAGATGGTTCAGAATATTCGAACAAAATACGTGGGATGAATTCAGTGCGTATGACGCCTCTGGATTGCGCTTACCACCAAACGGAATCTTGGAAAATTTAACGAAGTTTCAGCCCGATTCGATATGGTTCGATGATAATTCGACCACTGGCCCCCCAGAAGGGCGAAATTACACGATGTTAAAAAGTTTAAACGAAACAGTGGCATACTTACAAGCTACTTGTGGAAATGACATGTCAAATTGGATTTGGGGAAATCAACGTCCAATTTATCTTGAACATCTGACTGGAATATCAGCCCTCAGTAGCCCAAAAATAGCCATAGATGGATACGGAGGAGCATTAAATGCTCAAGGGGGAGGGGGCGGTCCTAGCATGAGGATACTCGTTAATCTTGGAAACATAACTATGTCAGATACATCTCTGTACATTTATCCTGGCGGGCAAAGCGGCAATCCGGTATCGACCCATTATCTGGAAAATCTGGGTTGGACTATATGCCGAGAGAATTGGAACTTCTCGGATTTAGCTTGTGGGGATTTTTTCTTTCTGCTAATGCTTTTTAGTATACGTAGTATAGGTATTATCAATAATAGAATCCTTTCAAAAGATAGTTACTATTATTATTCAATTTAATTAAAGAATAAAGGAGATTCTTTTTAATGGGCGCAAATTAGTAAGAGTCAAAGCAAGTATATGTTTTATTTTGAATCATTTCTTTATATGCTAAATCTTTTTTTAGTCTATTAGTTACTGCTGTTTTCGTATAAGGCATTTTAATAACCTAAAGCTGTTTTCCAATACATGCGCATAAAATCTTTATTCCTTATTATTAAAATATAACGTTTAATCCATTTTTCTCTATCAATAGCAATGAGATCAAAAAATCAAAAAAATTTTAATACGTAATCCCATTCTTATGTACCTATTCTGAATTAAAAAATTTATATTGAGGATTCTTCTTTATTTTACGATAAAAGCTCATTTAAATTATTTAAAAAATTCCGAGAGCTAAAATTATAATTGTAAAATCGTCAAAGTTCTAATTATAAATTTTAGTGGATATAGGGATAAATGATTCAGGATATTTATAATATTGGAGAATTCATACTTAAGAGAGAAAAAATAGATGTGAATAATCCTATAGAGATATTAATTCAAGATCCTAATACTAGTGGGAGAATTAAAAATGTTCTTGCAGTAATCATAGAAAAAAAAGGCGATTCTTTTAATTATCTCAAAATTGAAAGAGAAGAATATGATACCGATAAATTATTAAAATATTTATACAGGAAAGG
>JABXJU010000010.1 GCA_013375405.1 Candidatus Helarchaeota archaeon | reverse complement strand
ATCTATAAGGAGGTTGATGATGACTAATTGCACCCGTTAAAATAAATAAAAGTAAATATCCTAGAATTAGAAGAAAAACTGAGGCAAGTAATCTACTCGATGGAAAAGAGAAGAATCTAATCGACTTTTCTGGTTTTTCTTTGGCTTTAAAATATTGATCTAAATAATTAGATACTTTAGATTGTTTAGTTAGGTTTAATATAGAAACACTAAAACAAATTAAAAATCCACCCCCAAATAATAACCACCCAACTGAAAAGGCAATCAAAAAAATAGACTCTTGCTCTGGAACTGGAAGGTCCTTGAAATCTTCGATTAAATAAGTCAAAGCATAACTTAAGACTGTGACAAGAAATCCGAAAATAATCAGGAGGATTCCAAGAACCTTTACTATTGCTTTTAATATCCAGAATTTCTTCCGTATCGTTTCAAAAGATTCACCCGTTTCCAATTCAGAATTTTTTTTCATTTTAATCATCTCTTAATACTTTTATAAAATTATTAAGGTGGTGGAATTATTCCATGTGCTCTACCCATCCAATATACGACAGTATAAGTATTCCCAGGGCCTTCTTTTAAACCATTACCTGTACGTTCGTCTACACTTATCTCATCAAATGGGCATTTCTCGTAAAAATTACCTACATTACTGTACAGCATATCCACTGTAGCTGGTTGTAAATATATATCATCAAAATCAATTTCAAGAGTGAGCGGTTTATAAAGACTTCCTATGGGATTGGTTTCAATGAAATTTCTCCAATTTTGCATTTTTGGATTTAACTGATGTGATAGTGGACGTATTGTTGCATTTACATTTCTACAATAAGTATTATTTTCGAATCGCATAAGTTGGTCGAAAATATCTTCCTTTATGGCAGAGTCATTTTCTCCTGTGAATACAAGGTACATCATGTTGAAGTACGGTGATCTGGTATACTTAATGAAATTATAAACTCCATCTTTATATTGATTTATATACAAATTCTTTAAATTTGGATCATCTTCTAATGTTATCAAATTAAACAGAGTTTTATGCATAAAGTTCCAGCCGTAATAATCCATTATTATATTTGTGGCCTTTCCCTGAGCCACCTTATTCATGTACATATTTTTAGAAGCGAAATAATGGTACAAATCATCATAACGTCCATCTGGAAATGCCGTTTTCCCAATGCGTAATAGGCTAAGTATCCACTCACCACCTCCAATGATTGCTTTCATATCAGAACCACAAGGATGTCCATCTCCATTGATCACTAACCAGTTTGTATCCTTAAATCCCTCTATTATCTGGGCTATTAATAACCTTGATCTATTCCATATCCATGGTTCATCATTACAATACTGAATTGCTGCACCAAGACCAAATAAATATCCTGCCATCTCATCTTTCGATGTATACCCTCTCCATCTCCAATTTCGATATGCTCCGGTTCCATTGAAATGCCTTACTTCATTCTCATCAAGCATCCAATTTGTTATGGTTTCATAACCAGGAATATTCACATTGTCAGGAGACCAATAGAATCTAGAGATAATTCCTGGGTAATCCGGTCCAATTCCTCCGTTCGGTACAGCCAATAAATAACTGAATCCTGTTAATAATCGTTTTATACATCGAGTAGCATTTGCTTTTAAAGATGCATTATTCTCTTTTTTGGCTGCTTCGTATCTAAAACATTCAGTTGCAAGTGCCATCCCTGTTGATAATGCGACATTATCCGTACCGTGGTAATAACTTACATTGGTGTAATTGGAACCTGTAAAAGTGCAAACCAAAGATATATTTGCGGGCATGTGATAATTTTCAAACCGTATCTCTATCTTATCTGCCCATTGCGACATATTTATGAAATCTGCGGGGATAAAGCTCGCGGGATCATAATTTTTATTATGAACAAAGGAAGTAATATCATTTATGATGTAAAAGGCGCCCCCAACGTACAATCCACCAAGTAAAAAGGGGATGATAATGAGTGCTATCCTTACTATATAATATCTTTTAATATGTGATCTTGATCTTCTTCTCATTTAATTTTCCCTTCTTATTTTAGACTAGAAATGAAATCTCTAATTATTTAATATAGTCTCTAATTATTTAATATAGTCTCTAATTATTTAATATAGTACCATTATACGTTAATAAGGTGTTAAAAATGAATTTCAATCGAATTGAACATATAGCAGCACTGGTAGAGGATGTTGAAAAACACACTGAAGGCTTGAAAAAAGTACTCGGGATTAAAACCGTTCCCACGCTTGATTGGAAGATTAGCGAGGATTTGGACGGCAATCCAATAGACCCCTATACTTTACGTGTTGCCTTCTTTAAAATGAAAAACATAGTTTTGGAATTGATGGAGGTTGTCGAGGGCAAATCCTTTTATGATAAATTTAAAGAAAAGGTAGGGCAAGGAATTCACCACGTTTGTTTTGATGTAGAAGACATTAAAGGGGAAATCAAGAAATTTGGAGAACTTGGAATAAAAGTAACTCAAAGTGGGAAATTCGCTGGGTCATCCTTCGCTTATTTAGACACGGAAGAGTTGTGTGGTTTTCAACTTGAGATGCTTCAGAAAAGGACACGAGCAAAGAGAAAGAAGTAATTAAAACGAATTATTATTCGATTAAATATAACTCGCCCCGGTTGCCATTCTCAACCGTGTGCATTTTTACCTTTTTTCCATTAAGCTCAGATAAGTCATACTCAATTTTAGTTGCCATAAAGGCCGGAATCTCATATTCGCGGGAAACTATTGCGAGATGGGAACCGAACGTTCCTGTTTTACAAATAACTCCGGAAATACGACCCAGAATAGGGGCGAGTGTCGTGGTTCCTGCCTGTTCGGTATAACAGATTTTACCCTCAGCCTCGCCCTGTATTAATTCAATAACGTCCTGAACTGTTTTTATTACGATAAAGACGCCTTCTACCTCCTTTTTAGTAGAAACACTAAAACCATTCCCAACTAGCTTGTAACCCATAGAAATGCTTCCTTAAAAATGCTTCTAATAAGATATCAAAACGCGAACTTTACTGGACGCGAATTTTCTTCTCAACTAACATTGCAACTATCTAAATACATAAATTTTTCGGGCGTTTTATCAGTAACTTTTCCCAACCCCAAGTTACTAAAAATCCTTATTTTTCTTTGTTAACTTAAAAATAGTAACTGAATGCGCAGGTAATTCAATCTCCATATCAGGTTCAACATTTTTGAATTCTCTTTGTTCAATTGTAATCTTATTTCGATTTGCTATTGTGTTATAATCAAATGGAGATTGACTCTTTAATTCTACAATTTTTCCTTGTTCTAAAGGTTTAAATCCCTTGATTTGGAGATTTATGTTTAAATTATCCGTAAAATGCTTATTAATGACCAAAATCGAAAGTTTATCTTCCCCATCATTAACAGTGGCATTACAATCAATATACGGAACATTAACCCGTTTTCGGATACGACCATATCTAGGTGAATTAAATGTTTCGCACTCTACGTCTAAACCCTCTATTAAATTATTATGGGTGTGATCTAGAAAGAGTTTAAATGCCAAATATACTGGAGTCAAAATTAAACCATCTGGATCTGTTTGAATAGTCCCGATGCAATTAACAAGCTGCGCCCAATTAGCCATTGGGCATTTATCTGACATTTTTTGAAATGTCATTAGTATCATTGACGTCCAAATTCCATCTTGCAAGTTATAGTTGGTTTTTATCACATCGTTGGCCAAGTACCAGACGCCCCACTCGTCAAATGCAATACGTACATGAGTATTTTTCCCTAAAGTCACCACTATATCCTCCCATGTATTATTAATATAGTTTTCAATTAAGGGGGTCGATGCCATTAAAGCATAAAAACATTTTTGATTATCAGGATGCTTTTCTCCGATTTTTACGCCTGCAGTATCTGGAAAATATCGATGTATGCTTAAATAGTCGACCCATTCTTCGCCAACTTGTTCTAATACTGTTCGATTCCACTTCGAACTTTCCCAACCGCATGCAACTAATTTGATAGTAGGGTCTTTTTCTCTCATTTTTTTAGCAAATTCAAGATATTTTCTTGCGTAATTCTCAGCTTTTTTTTCATGTCCTTTCTCCCAAAAACCATATATTTCGTTTGCAATTCCCCAAATTTGGACATTATAGGGTTCTTTCCTTCCATTTTTAGCTCTTAATTCACCATATTTTGTATCAGCCGAACAATTACAATATTCTACCCAATCTGCTGCTTCTCCAGGAGTTCCCGTACCGTAATTCACATTAAGATAGGATTTGGCACCAATTTCTCCGCAAAAAGTCAGGAATTCATCAGTGCCAAACTGATTTTCAATATCAAGTCCTGTACCTTTTATATGTAATTCACTATCACCCCAAGCTAGGTTTTTAACCTTTTTTCGTGAATTTCTTGGTCCAACTGCATCTTTCCAATGATAGACGTCCGAATAACATCCTCCAAACGCTCGTAATACTGTTACTTTTAAATTCTTTATCACCTGTAGAATATCTTTTCTCATCCCTACTAAAAGGGAATTCTCTTTAACTAACGGAACATTAACCGGATCATATGCCCACAGCCCATTATGAATGCATTCTCCTATATGTTCGATAAAATTACTATAAATCATTGGATTGATTGGCTTCTTATTGGATCTTGCATCAATGATTATCCTATTTTCTTTTGACATTTTCTTTCTAATCGTAGAATCCTACTAATTTAAGGTGTTCTAGTCCAAAATTATGTAAAAAGCTTGAAATTTATCATTTTAAACATTATATAAAATTAAAATAGAGTTAAGAGAAATATTTTTTAGAAAATTATTTGGTTTAGTTCTAAATTGGAGAATATTACCATGATAGAAAAAGTAAAACGATATTTAGATGAGAAAGGCTTGAAAGTTGATGACAACCTATTGAAATATATTGAAAACGGGATTGAGATATCTGAAAATGATGAATATAAACATGATTTTGGTTCATTCCCACCTCATCACAATGAAAGTTGGTATTTTAATTTCATAGATCGCCCGAATAATGTTTTTCTGATTACCCGGTGGTCTTTCGAGATGTATGATCGGAGATCTCTAGTGATGTTTGTATTGATTGTTGATGGGAAGATTACAACGTATTTTCAGGATATTTCGGTTGACAGCATGCTCGACAATTGGGAATTCGATAAGCGGGTGAAGTACTACTGTATCAAGCCGATGCAACAGTGGAGGGTCACATTTGAAGATAAGAAAGTAAAAATGGATATTACCTTTAATGCGCGGTTTCCAGTGTTTAATTATTTATCGGGTGAATATCCTATAGATGCAATTGAAGAATATGGAATTGAGTTGCTCGATGTGGCAGCCCAACAACATTATGAACAGGGTATGAAAGCGACAGGAACCCTACTTCTAAAAAAGACGGATGAAACGCGAAGAATTAATTGTTTAGGACACCGCGACCACAGCTGGGGGACGAGGGATTGGGTTGGTATCGACCGGTGGTATTGGATCTCTGCCCAGTTTGAAGATAAGACCGTAAATATTACAAGGGTAGAATTTCGAGGGAAAATTACTCATAATGGTTTCATCTCCTCGAAGGATGGGAATATTGTGATAAAAAAAATTGAAGTTACCACGGAAACCAAAGATGATGGCAAAACCCCCCTCACTTCGACCTTCATCTTGACAGATGAAAATGGGAATAAACATACCATCATTTCACATACTATATTCACGTTACACTTCCCAGTTCCCGTTAAAGAAGGATTTACTGAGGTTTTTGAACAGATAACCACCTTTAAATTTGAGGGGAAAGAGGGGGATGGGATTGCGGAGTATTTAATTTCGACACGCCAGTAGAATCTTTTTTAAAGGTATATACTAGTTATTTTTTTGTTACATTTACAAGATATAAGCAGGGAATCTAACTAGAGGAAATTGTATGTTAGAAGACTATCAATATGATATTGATTTTTGTGTGCGCTGTTCGATGTGTAAATGGGTTAATCCATGGGATCTTAAAAGTGCGCGATTTTCTAAAATTTGTCCGAGTCATGCAAAATATTTATTTGACACTTTTTCGGCGCAGGGACGTATGGATCTCGCAAAAGGTTTGCTCGATCCTAATAGAAAAGAACTTCTAGTAAAGTCACCAAGGTTATTAGAAGCGATTTATGCATGTACACAATGTGGGGCATGTGATATCATGTGTAAACGCTCTCAGGATTTAGAGATATTAGAAACATTAAGGGAATTGAGAAAATTTGTTGTGAGAGAGGAAATAGGGCCATTACCTAAACACGTGGAATTTTCTAGGAGTACTGTAAAGAATTATAATCCCTATAATGAAGTTCATAAGAAGCGGCTTGATTGGCTGGACAAGGGAAAAACACTTCCAGAAAAAGCAAAAATAATTTATTTTGTAGGTTGCACCACCTCTTATCGAATGGAGGAGATTGCAAAATCTACTATTTCTATTCTCGAAAAGGCAAATGTAGACTTTGGAATAATGGGCCCAGGAGAATGGTGTTGTGGTAGCCCACTCCTTCGTACAGGACAGGATACATTAGCGAAGGATCTTATTGATCATAATATTAAGACCATTAAGGATGCGGAGGCTGAATTTGTCATTACCTCATGTGCAGGATGTTATAGCACCATAAAAGTAGATTATCCCGCGTTTGCAAAACTTGATTTCAAAATAAAGCATTCTATCGAATTTATCGAAGACCTTATCAAGGCGAATAAGCTCGAATTCGCGCCTAAGAAATTAGATATAAAAGTAACATATCATGACCCGTGTCATTTGGGTCGCCTCTCAGAACCGCCTGTTCATTGGAAGGGTACGAGAGATGTCTTTGGTCGCTTAGATCCACCTAAGGAATTTCGAAGGGGAACATATGGTATATATGAAGCTCCACGTAATGTAATAACATCCATTCCAGGGGTGAAATTGGTTGAAATGGAACGAATTAAGGAATATTCTTGGTGTTGTGGAGCAGGTGGTGGTGTTCGGGCAGCCTTTCCAGAATTTTCACTCTGGGCATCTTCGGAGCGAATTGAAGAGGCAAAAATAACTGGCGCAGATGCGTTAGTCACCTGTTGCCCCTTCTGTAAACGTAATTTAGAGGATGCAGTCAAGGACAAAGGAGAAAAATTGGCGGTTTATGACCTTACTGAATTAGTTCTTAAAGCTTTAAAATAAAAGGGTTTGATAGTATGAGTCCTTCAAATAAGAAGCATGGCGAAGAAGAATCACTGGATGAAGTTTTTAAACCAGAATTGGTAAAAATTGTGGGGGAAGATTTTGTAGTTGATGATCCAGCAAAGATTAAGGAAAATTTAACCGATTATAGTTTTTTCCCAAAACATTATCCACAATACGTGATTTTTCCTAAAACACTTAAAGAAGTTCAGAAGATTGTGAAATTAGCTAATAAATGCGAAATTCCTGTGATTCCTAGAAGTTCAGATGTAGGCTTTTATGGGGAGGGTTTTCCTGCTCAAGGTGGAATAGTGGTTAAGCTAAGCAGGATGAATGGAATTTTGGATATTAACGAGAGAAATAGGGTTATTCGGATTGAAACAGGTGTAAAGTGGAAAGATATTCAAGAACCATTGAAAAAAGCTAAATTAAGGCCTAACATGCATCTATTTCCACACCCAGAAAAATCAGTTCTATCTTCATATTTAGAACGTTATCCGTCAATTATTCCGATGTATGAGTATAGCGAACCTTTAGGGGCTTTAGAAGTCGTAATGGGAAATGGAGTAATTTTTAGGACGGGGTCCGCCGCAGGTCCAGGGAAGCCTGAAGAAGCTCCAGATTCAGTTAAGTTCGTGGATCCCGCTGGGCCCGGCTCATCCGATTTTTACCGAATAATTCAAGGTTCTCAAGGAACTATTTGTGTTGTAACTTGGGGTTCTTTAAAGGTTGAAACAATTCCAACACTTCAAAAAGCCTGTTTCCTTTCAACCGAAAATCTTGACTCATTAATTGAGTGCATCTATAGATTTCAACGCCGGATGATTGGATATGAATGTTTTGTTCTGAATAATGTTAATTGGGCGATTATTCTTTCTCAGCAACTTTCAATGGATTATGCGCACCTTCAGAAAGCACTCCCCCCGTGGGTGATGTTGTTAGTTTTTGGGGGATTAAAGCGGTATCCTGAAGAGAAAATTGCTTATGAAGAAGAAATTCTTTTTGAAATCACGAAGGAGTTTGCATTTGCGCCTCAGAAGGATCTTCCAGAAATCCCAAATGCGGACCAAGAGATACTAAAGATAATTGGAGAACCGTGGCAAAAAGATCCTTATTGGAAATTTTCATTAAAGGGTAATTGCTGTGATATTTTCTTTTTAACCACTATGGATAAAGTTCCAACATTTGATAAAGCAATTAAGGAAAAAATTCAGCAATTAGGGGGCTCAACGGACTCTCTAGGAGTTTATCTTCAACCCATCGAATATGGACGAGCGTGTCATGTAGAATATAACTTATTTTATGATGAGACAAATTCCGAAGAATTACAACGAATCCAAGAAATTTATCGAGAAGCAAGCAAAGTAATTTATGATTTAGGGGGATTTTTTTCGCGTCCATATGGGATTTGGGCTGAGATGGTTTATACTCGCGATAATATTTATACGGATACCACGAAGAAGACGAAGGAAGTTTTCGATCCTAATAATATAATGCATCCAGGATATTTGTTTAAAGGATAATTAAGGTGAAAATATGATGACTTTGTCAGATCAGGTTCTTAACGAGCTAAAAAATGTAGTAGGAGAACAATGGGCTAGTAATGATCCCGTGATAATACAAGCATATTCGAGAACTCGTACTGGTATCCCGATCGAGGGGTTTACAGAATGCATTATTCTACCTAAAACAAGAGAAGAAGTGCAAGCCATCTTCCGACTCGCAAATCGTTTTTCATTTTATGTCATCCCCATAGGCTCGTTCTATTTTATGTCTTGTGTGCCAATGAAGCCCGGTTATGTCATGATCGATCCGAAGCGCATGGATAAATTATGGATTGATGAGAGAAATATGTATGCGGTGGTCGAGCCGTATGTGACTTTTGCCCAACTTCAAACAGAGGCAATGAAAAAAGGCTTGACTTGCTATATCTCGGGAGCCGGTTCCCAAATTTCAGTTCTTGCCAACTTGGTTTTTCAAGGAATGGGATTACATGGATATCGATATGGTATTGCTAATAAAAGTATGCTTGCACTGGATTGGGTTTTACCGACTGGTGAACTGTTACACATCGGTTCCGCCACAAATCCCAAGGCGGGTTATTTTTGGGGAGAAGGTCCCGGTATTGATTTGCGAGGTTTAGTAAAAGGAATTTGGGGATATGCTGGTGGGCTCGGGATGTGTACAAAAGTAGCTCTCAAGTTGTTTCCTTGGGCAGGACCACCTACGCTTCCAATTACAGGTGTATCTCCTGAAAAACTCTGTAAGCTCCCTTTAAACCTATTTAAGTTCTATATCGTTTGTTTTCCAACCATGCAAAAAGTGATCGATGTTATTTACGAATTGGGTCATGCTGAAATTGGGGGAAAATGCACCTTCTGGGCCTCAGCTTGGTATACATTTCTAACTTCTTTATCTAAGAAAGAGTTAATGGAGTTACATGAGCAACGCGTTTATAAGGATTCCATGAAACGAACTCTAGTTTTCATGATTGAAGGACATAAATCCGAGAAGCAGGTGGCATATGAGGAGAAAGTCTTCAAGGAGATAATTGAGGAGTATAAGGGTGAGTTTCTTCCAGAAGAAAAAAACAAATGGTTCGCTGAACGATTAATGGCGGAACTATTAAGGTCGAATTTGATTACACGACTCTGGCGAATTTCAGGCAAGTTCCACCCGTTGAAATTAGGTATGGATACGCTGGATCACACAGTGGAAATCCATGAGAGCACGCTTGAAATGGTAAAGAAATATGTAAAAAAGACCCCGGACGCCATTTATGATGATGATGGAGAAGGAATATGGATCAATCCCTATAATCTTGCGCATGAAGGGCATGCCGAAAGTGCCTTAGCACCCATAGGTGATAAAGGGCAAGCACGTGTCCAAACCATAGGACTTAAAGTTTTATTGGATGATATTAAAAATAACCGTCGATCGTTATATGCAGTGCTAGAGCCTGTCATCAGACTTTTTGGCCCTGCAGCGAATAACTTCCATAAATACGTCTTTGCCATTAAGAAAACCTTCGACCCAAACAACATCTCAAATCCACCGTATCCTATTGATCTCGAAAAAGAAGTCTAGGGTGTTTATTTCAAAACGAGGTGAGTTAATGAGAAGTTATGATGTAATTATAATCGGGAGTGGAATTGGAGGGACAGGTGTAGGGGCATTATTAGCATATAAAGGACTAAAAATTTTACTACTTGAAAAACATGCATTCATTGGTGGACGGTGTTCATCGTATAAGAAGGAAGGTTTTACGGTTTCGAGCTATGTTCACGCATTTTCCAGTAGTGATAAAGGGGCACTAGGAGAAATTTTGCGTAAGATAGAGATGCCGGATGAAATAGATTGGGTACAACAAAGTATCGCACCTTTGAATTTTAAAGGGACTGAAATCAACATTCCAGTCACTTCAGATATAAAGAAGTTTTTGGAAGTTGTCAAACAAATGCCGATACCGCCGGAGGAATTAGATGATCTGCTAAAAGTTAATATGTCCATGGTTTCGCTCAGTCTGAAGAAACTTAGAGCACTCGATAACATCGATATACGATCGTGGCTTTCGCAATACACTTCTAATAAATTCATTCATACGATGATGGCATTTCTCTCGGGAGCCTCCTTTGTAATTCCCTATTATGAAGCCTCAACAAGTGAATATATCCGAATTATACGAAATATGATAACTGCAGGCCATGGCGGATATCCACGTGGGGATTGTATCGCAATTCCTCAGGCATATTGTAGAGGAATAGAAAAATATAAGGGAACTATAAGGTTAGATTCTGGAGTACAACGAATTTTAGTGGAAAATAATGAAATTATAGGCGTGGAATTAATAAATGGAGAAGTTATCAAAGCAAAAATAATTATTAGTAACGCTGGCATTAAAAATACAGTTCTTAATTTAATTGGAGAAAAACACTTTGATAAAAATTATGTTGATTACGTGAAGCAATTAAAGTATTCGTGGAGTGCAATAGTTTTAAAGATTGCGCTCGATAAAAAAATAACAGACAAGAACGCATTCATCTATTTTCCGACTGATAATCCTACTGAATATTTCCGACAAATAGAAAAAGAGGGACAAATTCCTGAATCTCTGTTTTTATGGGTTGTAATCCCTTCAAACCTTGATCCTTCACTAGCCCCTCCTGGAAAACAACTTATTTGCTGTGGAAGTCCGCTTCCATATTCTAAACAAGAAGATTGGAAAAAATGGCTAGATCAATGCTACGAAACTCTAGTAAATCTAATACCTGATATCCCGAAACATCAACTCTGGATTGATACAGTAACACCTACTGATATTGAACGAATGGTTGGGGAACAAGGAGCAGTTATTGGAATTGCGCAAACAACCGATCAAGTGGGGGAGAAAAGACCCCCAATCAAATCGCCTTTGAAAGGTTTATATTTTGTGGGAGCTGAAGCCGGTGGATGGGGTATTGGAACCGAATTAGCTGCAAACAGTGCCTTGGAATGTGCTAAAATTGTTTTAAACGAACTGAAAATGTAAATTTCAAATCATTAATTAAATCACATTGGTAATTTTGGTTGAAAAACTAGACGATCATATTGATTTGATAATATTTTCTCATTTTTGTAGAAAATTGTATTTCCCTTTCTTATGAGTTTAACTGGCATTACGTCGTTTCGAAGGTAGAAGGTATATTGCTGGCATTCCTGCTGGCACGGGAAAATCCCGATCTGATACCAAGCTTCAGGTTTATCACAGCCTGCAGTCAAGCAGAGTCTGGTGGTAGTCACATAAGAATAAGGATAATAAATAGATTTATGAAGATCTGGAAAATTTAAGTTAATACCTTGCAGTGGATTATCGAGGTCGACACGATCAATCCCATTATTTATCAAAAAATTGCGATACCAAGGTATGCTTAGGTTAGTAGTTTGAAAATAATTCCAAATTTGTGAAGATAATCGATCCTTGAGAAAAAGAATCCGTGGATCGCGCTTTATTTTCGTGAGTAATCGCCCTAAGACTAATTCTAAATGAGGGAACCGTTGTTTGACAAGGGAGTAAACGCCCCAATCATTGAATATAATTTCGTAAGTCTTAAGAATTTCGGCGATTTGAGTGATTAATGGGATTAAAGCATGTAGACCCCTATCAGTGACGTAAGGAGTCACAAAACTGAAAGAAATTGAATGTTCTTTGACGAATTTTAAAATGATTGCAAGGTCTTTTTGGCTAGGCATTAAATTTTGGCAAAATTCATTTCCATAATAAAGGTGAGAATATTGATTGGTAAAAAAATGTAGATCTTCCGGGTGTGATATGAAAAGCGCATATTCCATTTACATCACTTCAGGATAATAACACATGCTAGACCGGCATGGATATTTATAAGTAAGATTATACGATTGTTTCGCAACTTGATTGAATTCGGTTCGAGAAGGACTTTTATCAAGAAATTTTCTCAGATTATAAATAAAACTTGTATCCATTATCTTTTTCCAGCTCGGATTTGCACGTCCTACAATTTTAATGCTTGTGACTCCCATTTTCTGAAAGTCATAGAGGGCACAGATGCCACAAGGGCGATCGTCGATATGGGTATTAGCCCAAATATGTTGACGCTCAAGTGAAATAGTTGAATTACAAAGATCTTCTAATTCGGTTTTTTCGAGTGTGGGTGAAGAAACGGTGATTTCATAAGGAATCATGCAGGCATTTCCGAACCGCGTCTTGTCCTCCTTAATAGTTAAAAATCCATGATGGAATGTGCAAAAACCATCGACGTTTGGGCATTTGGAGCCGAATATAAAGACTTCCGTTTCGATTGTATTTTTTTCTGCGATAGATTCGATTTCAGAAAGGGTGAGATGCCGATCAAGAATAACACGCGTAGCCCCAAGTGACTGATAGAACTTTGTAGTCTCAGAATTGAAAATAGCACCCCCTGTACTGATATGAAATTCGAGTTGAGGAAAAGAATCTCGAATATATAATAATAAGGCTAAATCGGAAACGAAAATTGCATCGATTTCAAGGGTATTAAGGATTTCAAGATAACTTTTAAGAAGTTTAAATTGATTAACCGTGAAATAATGCTCATTGAATGTAAAATAGATTTTTAATCCATGATCATGAGTAATATGTATAGCTGCCTTCAATTCTTCGAATGTTTTAAAATGAGCAGCTTGTTCTTGTCTTCGACTAATTGAAATTGAAGGATATTGTGCTTTCCAATTTTCTGGAAGCATCCCACAATATAGTTCATCAGCCCCTGCCTCAATAATTGCCTCGATTTCGTTCAAACGGCTAACGGGGGCGAGGATTTTCATACTATATAATCGCGACTCCTATGGTCTATCTCTTCAAATAATTATATGGTGGGTAGCAATAGATGGAATCTCAATTATCTATCTGCTAATACGTTGAATAGTATTCTAGGTTCAATTTATAATCTATAAAACATATATATTCCATTCACAAAATTAATTCTTGAGGTTGAATAAAAATGGGATATGAAGATAAAATCGCTGCACATATGGAGAAAATCAAACCTGCATTAAATCCAGATGAAGAAGTATTAATGACATTTTACGGAAAATACGATATAAAGGGATTTGGACCAGGTAAAAATCTCCGACTAAACGGGACTTGGTGCATGACAGATAAACGAATGCTCTTTACTGGAAAAGCTGGATTCTCATCGAGTTGGGGTGGAATGGGAAAATCAGGGAAAATTATGACTATCCCCTATGGCCAAATCGTGGAGATATGGCCAAAAAAATATGTAATTAAAATAAAGCACACTGCTGAACATGAAGGAAAAAAGCCGGGGGCGACTCGGGGAGTCACTTTAACTGTACACCAACTTAGGCAGGCGCCTGATACTGGAAAGAAAGAAGATAAACAATCATGGTTTGCCAGGACTGAAATGATTTGTAATAAAATCAAGGAACTTGCAGGAATTTCCTAACCTAATTCTTTTTTTTAATATTCAGTAAAACTTTGGACAGTATTTAAATCTAATTTTTTGACTAATTCAATTACTAACTGAACTGCAGCATTAAAATCGCTTAAGGCGAAAAAGCTAAAGCCCGTGATAATAAAGCCAATTTCATCGATATGAAGTACTTCACTTTTAAATACTTCATTTTATAATATGATAAAATAAAATCTGGAGGTTTTTCAATTGGGATATGAAGAAAAAATAGCAGCACATATGGAAAAGATTAAACCCCTAATAGAATCGGGTGAAGAACTTCTTATAACATTTTATGGCTTTTATACCTCAAGGGGATACCAATTTGGTGGAAAACCTAATTTGAATGGTACTTGGGCAATGACAGATAAACGGCTACTTTTCACAGGAAAGGCGGGATTCTCATCGGGATGGTCGGGATATGGCAAAGCAGGAAAAATAATGACTATTCCATATTCGCAAATTGTAGAGATGATTCATAAGAAAAATAAAATTTATATCAATCATACTGCTGAACATGAAGGTAGACCAGAGGGAAAGGTACGGAGAATTATTTTAGCGCCACATCGACTCAAAAGGGTACCAGAGACTGGGAAGAAAGAAAGTAAACAAGATTACATAGCTAGAGCAGAAATGATCTACAATAAGATAAAGGAGCTTGCGGGAGGCTAATAATTTAATTTTTTTTTTTTAGAATTCTGTGAAGCTTTGGACAGTATTTAAATCTAATTTTTTAATTAATTCGATTACTAACTGAACTGCGGCATCGAAATCACTTAAAGCGAAAAAGCTAACTGGGGAATGGATATGCCGTGTAGGAACCCCAAGTACAATAGAGGGGCATCCTTTTCGTGAGAGATGAATTGCGCCTCCATCAGTTCCGCCGGTAGCGGTCAATGAAAGTTGGTACGGTATTTTGCATTCCTTCGCAGTGTTTATTACGAATTCTTTCAACGCTGGATTCGGGATCATAGACCGATCATAGGTAAGAATGGCAACTCCTTTACCCATTTTTCCAGGGGCAGCACCGGGTCTAGTGTCTGGAATATCACCCGAAATCTCCACTTCACAAATTATTGCAATATCAGGATTTGAAACATGGGCCATTGTTCGTGCGCCCCGAGCTCCAACTTCTTCCATCGTAGTAGCAGCACCGATGACTGTATTAGGGTGACTTATTTTTTCCTCTTTCAGTTTCTTACAAGCTAAAGCCGCTACAAAAACTCCAACTCTATCATCGAATGCTTTACCCATCGCAGTTTTATTGTCGTGTAATAAGCTGCATTTGCTGACTGGAACGATCGGATCCCCTAACCTAATCCCAAGTTGCTCCAACTCTTCTTTATTTTGACAGCCGATATCAATGTACATTTCTTTCATATTTACGACTTTTTTTCGGTCTTCAGGGCTAATTAAATGGGGAGGTTTTCCAGCTATTACACCTAAAAGATCGCCCTTAGTTGAACGAATGCGAACCCGTTGTCCAAGGAGAATCTGATCAAACCAGCCCCCAAGATTGACGAATCGAATAAAAGCATCCGTAAAGCCCGTGGTAATGAAGCCAATTTCATCGATATGCCCCGGAACAGCAATTCGCGGGTGTTCTGCATCACCATTCATGGTAAACAATAGAGAGCCAAGTTTGTCCGTCTCGAGTTCATCCGCATAGGGTTTGATATAATTTTTTAAAAGATTGAGGGGCTCTCGTTCAAACCCAGAGGGGCCGAAGGATTCACTTAATTGTTTAAAAAATATAAAGTCAGGATCATTCATGATTTAAAATTTTCATCTACCTTAAAAAATTTTTATAAATCCTTTGAGTCATGTTGTACTATTAGATTAGAATAGGGTAGTATGTGAAAGAAAGTTTTAATTGAGAATAAAATAAAAGAGTCATTTACATTTGAGTGGTGAAAAACGATGAGTTCAGCTCCAAAATTTGTATTTGAATGTTTAGCTGGGAATTGTCCCGACCGCAAGTGTTGCAATCGATCGCCAGTCATGGTCTATTTTGAAGATCTTCGCCGATGGATTACAGATCAATCTATAAATATCGTCTATCCAAACCTAGAATTTACGATGGAAGGAGGATTTCCCATAATAGCTCTGAAAAAATATCCGAACGAGACGCTCTGCGCATTGTTCAACAAGGAAACCAATAACTGCAATATCTATTATAGCAAACCAATTAGTTGTTCCACTTTTCCCCTAGGGTTTAACGGTAATTCATTTTTTATAATGAATAAGGAGTGTCCTGGGTTAGAAAAGGGAACGATGACGAAAGAATCGCTTAAAGAAATGCGGGCTCAAGCAAAACTAGATTTCAGCTGCCGAACCCGCACAAGTTCATCACTCCCCATGCTCCAGATGCTGTTTCTGCAATTTTTCCAAAAACAGTCACAGGAAGCCATGGGAAGCTTAAATGAAGAAGATCGAAAGAAAATAGAAGAAATCCTTTCAAAGGAAAAGGCAGACAGCCCCCCCAAAACTGAAGACAAAACTGAAGAATCAAAATAATGGAATTTAAATGAGACAGAATATAAATTTTTTATCTGAGAATTTAAATTTGGAGGGGATTGTGTATGCCCCGCAGAAGACTCCTGAACGATCTCTTCCAGCAGCAATTGTATTGCACCCACATCCTCAATTTGGAGGAAGTATGTACAACAATGTCGTCGATGCGGTTTGTGAAGAACTTGAGGACTCCATGATCACCTTGAAATTCAATTGTCGAGGAGTTGGCAGATCAGAGGGGCATTCCTCTGGTGGGAAGGAAGAGGGAAAAGATGTTGAGGCTGCGATCGAGTTTCTGAAGACAAATGAGTTGGTAGATCAGAAGCGGATTGTCTTTATTGGGTATTCCTGGGGAACATATGTTGGATTACCAGTTACCTATGAAAATCCTGATATCAAAATAGTGATAGGAATTGCTTGTCCAGTGGGCTTATGGAATTTCAAATATTTGCAAAAATGTAAAAAACCGATACTATTAATTGGGGGAACTTATGACCAATTTGCACCTATGGAAAAACTCAAACAATTATATGATCGACTTCCAGACCCGAAAGAGCTTCATTTGCTGGAAACAGACCATTTTTACATGGGACAAGAGAAGAAAATGGCAAACAACGTATCTGAATTCCTAAATAGGCTTTTGTAAGAACCTCATAACAAAAGTGCTAAGAATTTTTAAATTATCTTGATTATTTAACTTATAAGATCTAAAGATTTATGATCATTTTCCTGAGAAAAAAGTGAACTTTGAATAAGGAATAAAACTATGTAAAAAAAGAGGGAAAGATTGGTGAAAGGAGTTCTCCTTTGCAAATTCGATGAAGAACGTGGATATATTCCTGTAAAGGTATATCCATCTGGAGTAAGGAAACGCAAAAATATGGAACTTTTCAAGGAGATTGCGAGAAATGCAATTGGATTTGGTTCTCAAGTCGATTATCAAGCATTTGAATTATCAGATATTAATTGTTTAGCCAAACGCTTTTCGATCTCTGTCACTGAAGCAAGAGGAGGTTCTACGCTCTATGCTTTAGTGGTGTTCTCAGGAGATAGTGAAGAATTTGATAAAAACCTGTTAGGAGAGTCAGCTGAGAGATTAATGGCTCATTGGGAAAGCCGGACAGATATCATAAAAACTCTATATTCTAGTCTTGTTCCAGAAAAGAGATTAGAGGTTATAGATAGTCTACCTACACCTACAACTAGCCGCGTTTCACGCCCAATTTTACCGAATGAATTATTTATTGAAAAAGAGGGGTTTTTTGCAGATGGACATACAATACCGCGAAATTTAGTAATGCTTTCATCGTTTGCTATAATGTTTTGGATTCTTTTTTCGCATTACAATATGTTTTCTTTCAGTTTCATGTTGATATTAGGCGCCTTTATCTTTTCAATTATCTCAAAAAAGGATAAAACTTTGAAAATAATAAATGGATTTGTATTCTTTTTTATAGTACTTCTATTTGTAAAATTAACTTTCGAATTAATTGGTGATACGAGCAGTATTGCATTTTTAGGAACTTTTCCTGATTTTTCACGACCGGATTTAGCCCTACTAAGCTTTTTTTGCGGTATTTTAGTTGGTCTCGGATTGGATCGCGGGACATCAGTCGATAAAGGAAGTTTCATCATTGGAATTGGTGGAACCATTTTCCTAATTCTTTACTTTTTTACCCCGGTTTTTGAGATCCTTTGGGGAATTATAGGAGGATCATGATGAAAATTTTATTAGAAATTGAAGTAGATTAATTTTTCATCCAATATAAGGCTGAGGTTTTTGCTTTTCATCACGCCGCTTTTGCATGAGCTCTAAGAATTCAGAGGTCATGCTTTCAATTTCTTCAATCCTGCGGTCCAGAAGGTCTTCATCGATTTTAAGTTCGAAAAGTGCATTTATCACACGAACTAATTCCTTACTCCCTGCAGGATCGATCTGCAGTAACGGCATAGCGTCTGCAAGGATACAAACACCTGGAATGTCATAATGAATGGCAGACCAAGCCGGAATTATCCCATTCGCCCCACTGATATATCCACCTTTCAAAATCACAGTGGTCTCAGTGGAGGATTTTAGGAAAAAATCGATCCATTTTTTCTGCGTTGAGGAGATATAGACCTGCCTTTTGCTACCCATCGTCTCAGGAACGAATGCGCCCATACTTACAATCAAATAAGTATCAAATTTTTTACAGAGCTTACAAATAAAATCGGATAATGCATATATTCCTAAAGATGTGGTAGGCTGATAGTCGCCTGTTATAACGATTAAGTCATGATCATATGAATCTGGGAGTTTCTTCGTATAAATCACGATTTTAGGCATTTTGATTTCGGCTTTATTGATAATGACATGTGGGGGAAAATCATGGTAATATATTTCGCCATAGAGAGAACATTTAAGGCTATCGCTATTAATAATGCTTAAAGTAGCGAGTTTACCCACCAAGGCGATTCCGGGCATTCCAATCAAAACAAGCGGACTGCGTAAATCCGGAATATCCGTGTATTCTTTTAATTTTATCATCTAATCGACTCTTACTTTTAGAACATCAACAGAAATATTTAAACATTTGCTAAATGCAGTACCAGACAGCTAGAAATTCGAGTGACGAAATTAGAGAAGAATTAAAGGAAGGGTTCCATAGATTTAATATATTCATCCGTGATTGAGGTTACTATTTGACATTTTTTGATACATTCAAGGCAGGCTTTTGGTGCATAAAGTGAAGTAGTGGTATATTTCTCGCCTCCATCCGGTAAAAAAACCACAATGACGCCGGAGTCGAGTTCTTTGGCTTTTTCGATCCCCACATACATGGCTGCTCCAGAGCTAATTCCACTAAAAATACCTTCTTGTAAAGTTAGCCGGCGTGCCATTTCAAATGCATTTTCATCTTTAACTTTTATTTTTTCATCAATTCGTGAAGAATCAAAGATTTCGGGTACATATTGTACATCGAGATTCTTTAAGCCTTGAATTTTAGAGCCCGGGTAGGGCTCAACTCCGATAATTTTAATATCTGGATTAAATTCCTTCAATCGTTTTGATACGCCCATAAGAGTGCCAGAAGTTCCAATGCCACCCACGAATATGGTAATTTTTCCATCGGTATCTTCGAGGATTTCCTTTCCAGTAGTTTCGTAATGAGCAAGGACGTTGTACTTATTTGCGAATTGATTGGGACGAAAATATTTCTCAGGATTTTCCTCAATGAGTTGTTTGCATTGATCTTCTGCTCCGTCCATCCCTTTACTGCCTGCAGTTAAAATAATTTTAGCTCCAAATGCGAGTAACATTCGTCGGCGCTCCATAGTCATAGTTTCGGGCATAACTATTTCGAGCGGATATCCTTTTTGAGCACATACAAGGGCTAATCCTATTCCTGTATTTCCTGAGCTTGGTTCTATTACAACCTTGTCTTTCGTAAGTAAGCCTTCTCTTTCTGCTTGTTCAATCATATATTCTGCAATACGATCTTTAACAGATCCTCCTGGATTGAATTTTTCTAACTTCGCATACATCGTAACTTTGTTATTAGGGTTCAACTTATTGATACGAACGAGAGGGGTATGTCCTATCAAATCCAGAATAGAATTATATACATTTCCCATAAGATCGCCTTCATAACAATGTTAAGAATTTGAATTATTTAATCTTTTTTAAGTCTTAAAAAAGAGAATGGAGATTTGGGGGAAGGTTATTTTTTTTGTATTTTTTGGATTGTTTGGTCCATTGAATGAATTCCTCTGGAGGTGGATTCCGTTTATAGAGATCTTTTCGGATGGCTTCTAAGATCTCAGGAGATCTTTTAGAAAAATCAGCAGCAGTTCCTATCCAATGATTTGATATTTCTGCCATATGATAAACCGGAGATAACCATTCCTTCCAATTAGGAGCACGCAAGAGATGATGATCGATGATTAGCACGGGAACATGCCTTGCTAATTCAATCATATTACTTTTGGCGAGCTCCAAAGTCGTATCAAGAATCCGAAATCCGCTTAGATAAAGAGGGGGGCCGCCCACATATAATGTCATAGGGTTTAAGGAAAGGAGGTGTTTTAGAGTTTCAGGAACAATCGGGCCTTGTACCGTCGCAAATACGAAGGTCTCGTCATCATATTGAATCTTGCAGGATACTACAAAGCCCTGTTTAGAATCATGTTCGCCATGAGGAAGTGGTTTCGAAATTTGAATAACTGTATTTCCAAATTCAAAAGTCTGTTTATCAGCCCATATTATCTCTTTGACGGAATTTTTTGTAAATTTATTGAAATAGTAACCTCGTTGCCGTTGACTGGTATTAATATTTTCGCGAAAATCTTTTGCTAAAATAATTTTATCGGTGTAAAGGATCTCTGCCAGTTCCCGATTGGAGAGAATGAAATGATAATCAGTAAATGTTGGTTTCAAATGATCGTAGTGGAAATGAGAAATAATTAGAATTTCCGCCTTTTTACAAGTTTCAATAAGGCGTTGATTTGCTTGAAGAAGTGCTTCGTACTCTTTTGGGTGGGGATCTAATCGCATTCGTTGTCCCAAAGAGCATCCAGGATCAATAACGACTGATGTATCAGGGGTTCTTACGAATGTTGCCATGGACCGAACGCCGAAGCTCTCAGCAGCAACAGGTTCAACCACAATTTTTGGCATAATTCACATCAAAATAATAGAAAATTTATTTAAGTTTTAAAATCTCAAGTAATCTAGGGGCAACCTTGGTAATTTCTTGCTCATATTTGTCTAAAGAAACGCGGGTAATTGGAGCTGCAATGAATATTGACACATATTTATGGATGTCCTTTATAATCAAATATTCTGCATCAAATTTGTAAAAGGTCGTATTGAGAGTTTTAGATTGGAGAAATCTATTTTTTCTAAATTGCCGAACTAATTCTTCGGCCACGCTAAGGGGGTAAATGAGGGTTTTTATACTGAGATATTGGAGAAAATCACTAGCATCTTTAGTGATGATCCTCGAATCCAGTTCAGGACTTATTGAAGAGGCAATTTCTAGTCCATCATCTTTGTTAATAAGCATTGTCACACTGGCATTGATTCGTTTATTCAATTTATCTAGAATTTTTTGTAGATTTTTCATCCGTTCTGTTTCGGTCTTTTCTATTATGCTATTAAGAACTCCACATAGGATACGGCGAGCAGCTTTTGTCTTTACCGACGAACTGTAGAACTTAACCTTTGGTAAAGGTTCTTTTTCTATGAAAAATTTTTTTAAGACCTCTTTTGAAATTTTGTCTTTTAAATCATATTTATGGGCAAGTACGAAAATTTTAGCATTGGGTGAATATTTCTTAAGTGAATTATATGCTTGTTTAAACCAAAATCTGGCTTCACCCAATTTTTCTTTATCTGCGACATCAACAATCCAAAAAAATACGCGTGCATTCGAAAAAATTGTCCGTTCCATTCGTTCAGTAAAGTATCCCTCCAAGAATTGTTTTTGCCCTCCGCAATCAAAAACTGAGATCTGGATTAACCGTCTATACCGGTATTCATCAGTTTTTACGCCTTCTGTAGGGGGAAGATTTTCTAATTCCTCAAATTCTTTTCCTTCTAGCACGTGTCGAACTAAAGTGGTTTTTCCTGCGCTATTTAAACCCAATAAGAGAATTTTTACGACCATAATATTACCCCGGTAATATTTAGGAACAATTCCTTTTATAATTTCAATTTACTACATAAAATAATCAGATAACTTAATCAAAATCTTCATGATTTATTAAAATTTTTTTACTTGCAAGAAATGTGAATGACGATGGCGCTCGAGTCACTTATTACAAAATTAAATCAAAATCTTGAAATGGCGAAAGATAATTTGCGGGCACAATTATCGGATAAAGTTAATCAATTAACTAAACATTTAGAAGACTTTTCAAGTGCTGAAATTCGAGGAGAATTAGAAAATTTAGTTGATGATTTCCTATCTCAATTTACAATAGTATATCAAGAATTTATCTCGTATGTTGAAGATGAACTGCCTAGTTTGCCAAAACCTCCCAAAAAAATAAAGACGAAGATTAGAAGTGAGGCACACAAAAAGGAATTCGTTCGCCCTACGTATGTTCATAGAGCGTTTACTGATGGTGGATTGCGTGTCTCAAAAGACGCTCGTCCTATGATTATGGAGTTTCTGAATAAAAAAATTAAAGAAGATATAGAATCGATCAAAAAACAACTCCCAAAGTTCATGAAAGGGGAGAGAAAAGGCGAAAAAAAGAGAATAACTCTAAAACCAGAGGATTTATCAGACGCAAAACTATTGCAAAAAGATGATGCTAGCGTAGAGAAAGAATTAGAGGCCATTTCTTTAGATCTGAACGGGAAAGATTACAAATTATTGATTCTCTTAAGACAATTTCAAAAACAAAATTAAAAAAGAAAATATTAGGTTAAATAAAAAAAGGAAAGATTATTCTTTTTCTTCTTCTTCTTTTTCCTCAGGTTCGGGTTCCAGTTTTTCAGTTTCTATATGAACAACTGTTTTTGTTATTGGGCTTAATATAACGATTAATTTCTCTTTTCCAAGTTCCGCGAACTCAACGGACCAAAGATTTTTCGGTGGCTCTCCTTTCTTGTCTTTCCCAACATCCGCCTTCGGATGTTTCGTGAGAAAGGCTAGGGTGTCTTTTGGCTTCATTTTGATTACATCGACGACACAATTTGGATATTTATTATCAAATTTTTCAGCTTCCGGTGCAGAATAGGCTATTTCAACTGCATCATCTTCTTTGAAGGGCATATTTATTACCTCAAAAATTATCTCAATTTTTTTAAAATTTTATAAATTTTTGAGCATAGTGCCTTAAAATCTTTTCTTGCTTTTATAAAAGCAAGAATGATAACAAAGTTATTGGGTATGATTTTTGGGAAGGTTATTTCTTAAGCTAAATATTTGCTCTTCAGTGAATTTTGAGCGAGAGTATAAGTGGTGAGGGCGGAAAGGGGAGATAGCTGAGTCTAAGGATTCGCCTAAAATTTTGATATGGTCTAGGCGAAATTCACCCAATCCCATCAAGCCTGCTTGGTGGATGTATTGAATATGTAGAGGATCTATCTCGGCAATATGGGTAGCAACCGTATCTGCTGCTATGAAATCGGTACTAGCGATGATGAGTCCTAGATTTTTTCGTGTCCCATGAACCGGACCATCGCCTTCCATTGCCTCAATCCCATCTACGACAGCGAGAGATGGTGGAATTGATTTTGCAAGGCGGTTAAGGTTGATTGCCAATGAAAGTTTCGAGGGGCCTGTATTTTCGTCATCTGACAATTTATCTGGTTTTTTATCGCCAAATCCATGCATATAACCACAGACATTCGTGGTTTCACGTGCAATAATTTGCTTCGTTTCAGCATCTCGTACAGTAGTAAGTGTGCCCATAAAGTTTTTTAGAGAGAGAGTTAGGCCAAGTACATCATGTGTTTTGAATTTGGGAGTAGAAACAATAAAGGGACATTCCCAAATGGATTTTGCAATCCCTATTTCCAATTGCCCTGAATACCCAAGACTGTATATTGGAAACCATTTCCCTGGAGGTTCGTTTATAAAGCTAACAGGCGTCCAGCGATTTTGATAAGGGATATAACCATTATTTTTCATTGATCTAAGAGTGTCTGGATTTTTTCCGTGCGTAGTACCATCGCCCAGCTTTATGGTTTTTGCTGATTTTTTTTCTTTTAGAAAGTCCGCAACTGCAGCACACACCCGCGGATTTGTTACGACTAGAGGAATCTTTTTCACTGTGAGTAAGTTGGGCTTAATAATAACTGGAGATTTTGGAGTTCGAATATCATCCGCAATTAGCTGGAGCGCTTCCATTGTTGTTTCGTAAGGATCATTGCCTCGAACTAGAGCCACGCGAGCCAGTTTAAACCACCTTACTATTTTTAAGGATTTTCAGGCTAATAATTATTGTTAAAGGAGATGCGTGAAATTGATTACACCTCACGAAAGATTTGCAGCGGTTTTAAATAAGGAGGATCCAATAGATCGATTACCAAAGTTTGAAATTGGAGCCGTAACACTTCCATTGATGAAAATGATCACCCGCTATCATAAGTTGCCATCCTTTCTAAAAAAGACTCTGCGATCCTTGGATTTAATACGAGAAATGGTTTCTTACTTGAAGAAATTTTACCTTGGTATTGAGCTCAAGCAATTTAAACCGAAAAAGAAATTGAAAATCTTCCCAAAAAGGTTATTGACTAATTTTATTAATCTATCCCGAACTGAGGAGAATTTTGAGAAGATCGTGAATACGGTCTATAAGATACCGATTAAGCTAGGTTATGATGGCTGGGGCCTACCTAATCCTCTATTATTAGATTTCATGGGGAAGGTTATTAGGAAGGATAATATGGAATACGGAATTTGCTTTGTTGATGGGAAGATTTGGGATCTAGATCTAGAGACCGGTGATATGATCGAGGTGGGGCTTCTGTATGATAATGATGAAGAATTGATGATTAAATATTATACGAATTTTATGGAATCCTTTGACTTTGAGCGACACTACGGTGCCATCGAAAATGCTCTGAACCAAAAAGTCGGAGATCGTCGTTTGAAGGAAGCCATCGTGCCAATTCTTTTTATTCGCGGTTTGATGTCAACTTGGCTCTACGCTTTTCCGACTGCAAAAATGAGCTTATTCTTCAAATATGTATTTGATGAATTTCGAAGAAAAGGAGATGCGGGGATGTACGGAAAGTTCTTGCAGGCGAAGACAAAGTGGTTAATGAAACATGTCGATTATTTGGCCAAGCTCGAGTTACCAGCGTTGTTGCTGGGTGATGACCAAGCGGGAACCCATGGACCCTATTTCCGTCCGCCCATCTACAAAAAAGTCTACAAACCGCTTTATTCCGAATTGACGAAACATGCGCATTCTAAGGGAGTAAAAATAATTATGCATAGTGATGGCAGATTTAAAACAAATAGTCCCGAAGATCCCACGGAAGAAGGCTGGGATTTTTTAGATGGGTGTATTATTGATCAAGGTATAGATGCTTGGCACTCAGTTGAAATGGGCGCCAATGATACCTACGAGATAAAAGAGCATGTCAAGGGGAGATTAGCCTTGATTGGATCAATAGATACTAAATGGCTACAATACTATGATCCTACAACCGTGAGGCGTCTTGTATATCAACATCTTAAAGGATTCCTGACACGAGGAGGGCTTGACGGATTCATCCCGGCGAGTGATAATTCGATCATCGCTAAAACGCGGATTGAATCATGGCTCAGTATGATTAAAACCATTGATGATTTTTCGATGAAATATATAACAAAAGGATTTAAGGGTTCATGATCAGACCTTCCATCACCAGATTCGGAATCATCTTGCCCTTGAAAAATCCTCCTTTCCGAGCTGTTCAGCACGTTATTCGAAGGATCGCGTCTCTTCCCATCCCCAATGATGCCAAAATCATTGTTGACGGGAGCGCCCCCCGAATTGTCGAGAAAGTTCGGGCACTGGCCTCGGAAAACCGCTTGCCCTTCCTGCATGCCCTAGGGAACAAGCATGTTGCTATCGACACGGGTATCCGGGAGCTGATCCATCGAGCGAATATCGATGCCGTGATTGTTCTGGACGATGATAGCCTTATCGATGCCCGCTGGATTGCGGTTGCGACCAAGCTCCTTGCCCGACATGACATCGTATGGGGATTCGGTATATGTAAAGAGCGAGACTTCATAGCAGGCTTCGTGAATATAGACTTGAACATCATGGTTGCCCTATTCGACCGGGAATACTGGCTCGAATCAGGTGTATACGCCTTCCGGCTCGATGCATACCAAGATGTGAACGGTTTTGGTAAGGCAGGCGTAGGAGCCCTCTCCGAAGACCACGCCCTTACTGTTCGATTCGCCCAGAAAGGCAGAAAACTGGATGTGAATTCAGCCCTTCACCACCGCCTACTCAACCATCGGGATTTAAAGGATTGGTTCAGGCAAAAAATCCGTTGGATGGGAGAAATTCTTCTCATATCCCGTCGTAACATTTTTTTATCCCTGCTTTCGATTCCCTTGGTATTTATTTCACCATTCCTTATGTTAAAAGCCTCTAAGATTACCAGACTTTCCTTTCCAGCAAAATCTTACTTTACCGCTCCAGCAGCTTTCGCAGCATACACGATTGCCATGCTCATCGCGTACCGCAGGATTATTCGAGGTGGGGGTATCAGTTGGAAGGGACAGAAATATCAATACAACTTGCAATAAACTAAGAACTATATCAAATCTAGATTTTCATGAAAAAATCAAATCTAATGGATTAGCTCGGAGTATATAGCTTTGAGTTTTTGATAGCCGACCTCTGGAGAAGAATGAAATCATTTTTAAATTAATCCATCCTTTATAAAATTATCCAAAATCTTTTTAATGATTTAAAATGGCAATAAAGTTTCCACCAATAGTTATGCTCACTACTGGTTTCTATCCTCCGGATATCGGAGGATTGGAGGTCGTCGTACATAACTACGCGCGGATTTTAGCAGAAAACGGTCATGAGGTCTATGTAATCACACCGAAGAAAGAGGGATCGGTACCAAAGGAAATTATTGATGGGATTCATATTTATCGTTTCCCGCTTGATTTTGGTGAGGCAGAGAGAGCTCTTTTTCAGAATTTGCAGGTTCAAGAATTCAAAACAAAAACAACCTGTGATATTATGGAGATATTAGACGAGATAGGACGTCCCGTAATTGTCCATGCGCATGCCGAAGTAATTATTGCAGGTGGGTGGTTAAAAGAACAGGATGATAGATTGAAATTAGTCTATTCCCCGCATGGCAGTCCGGGAATATTAAAGGAACTTTATCAAGCTAAGATTTTTGGCTTATTTTATCGCAAAGCTCTTGCAAATACAGATCTTATTGCATATCAACTGATGGATGAAATAGCGATCTTGAACGAATTCATGGAAACGTATAATTTTCGTGAATTAATTAACTTCATAGACCCTGAACTTTTCAATCCCTCTAATTATGAAAAATTATCCTCTAGACAAATTCTCAAATTGCCAAAAAACTCTACAATTATTTTTTCACCAACCCGTATTGATGAAGTTAAAGGATTGAATGAATTGATCCAAGCACTTCCCAGAGTCTTAGAGCGTTATCCTGACTCGTATCTATACATAGCAGGCAGTCTAACAGAGGGATACATAATAAATCCAATTTTAATTAAGCAGAGACTTCTGCGTAATGTTCGAAAATATCTACCAGAATTCACAGACAGGGTTCGTTTTACAGGTGCTATAGATTATCATGACATGCCGAAATGGTATAGTGCCTCGGATTTGATTATCTTACTCACTCATGATGAATGTTTACCAATGTGTGTCCTTGAATCTATGGCCATGGAGAAACCTATTGTGATAACCAATGTAGGTGGGATTCCTTCACTTCTTGAGAATACACCAGGAAGAATAATAGATATATCTTCAAATAATAAAGCATCGCCCATAGAAGCTGCCAAAGCGATAATTGAGGAACTTGACAAATTAAAAGACCAAATTGGGTCATTACAAACACTCCGAGAAAAGATTTTAAATAGTTATTCTCCTAAAATTGGTTATTTAAAACTTAAGGCGATCTATTCGGAGTTATGTGGGCTCTAAATTTTTCGCTCCTCTTAAAATTACATCTTAAAATAATAAGTACCCTCAGTAATAATTTTAAGAATCTAAATTTCTTAAAATTGCCAGTTTATCAATTAACAGGTTTAATTTATTCGTAAAGATTTCTTCTAAAGGGTGTCCGCTCGGACTACCTTCACATGAAGGAATTGAGCCAAATGGGTTACCCGTTTCATTAACTGCTCTTGCCCTACAACCGCCACAAATCTTGGTATATGAGCAGTCATTACACTTCCCTTCTTCAATATATCTTTTCCTAAATTTTAAAACAGTATCATTCTTTTCCCAGATGTTCTTCAACCCGTCAATTAAAATATTTCCCAAATCTAATCTTAAAAACGAGCAGGGAAATATCTGTCCATCATAATTCATTTGAATATATTCTGTACAACAGGTACATCCTTCTGTAATGCCTAATTCTCGGGCTTTGAGTTTATTTTCATTCCAAAAGTCTATATTGGGAATGAACGGTGTAAAATCCCAAAATAAGCACGGATCTCCGTAATGTTCTATTCGCTTTTGGTCAAATTGCCTTAATTGTTCGTGTGATAACAAAAGTTCTTTAATTTCAGTTCCTCTTCCCGAGAGAAAAAGAGGGTACATTTCAGCTTGGGTCATTGGGGAATTTTTACTAATGAATTTAATGAGATTATTTACCTCATGAAAATTCTTTGAATTAAGAACAGACTCAACTGATATGAAAAGACCCTTTTGGTTACAAAGTTTATATGCGTCCATGACTTTTCTGAAAGGATTAATTCCACTCTTTTCATAAGCGGGTCTAAGTTGGTTATGTATTTCTTCTTTTAGTGAATCAATCGGTAATCCTACCAAAAAAAGATCGAGATCTTCAAACAAATTTAATAGGGCTTTAAGCCGTTTTCTATTTAATAAGATACCATTCGTTGACAGTAAGACTTCTTTTAATCCTATATCAACTAATTCTTTTCCAATTCCTAATATATCCTCGAATCTTAATAACGGCTCTCCTCCTGCTAAGCATAAACCTCGTAGTTTAACTTCCCTAAATTGGGGAAGGACTTCTTCTTTTATTTGCTTAACAGTCAATTCGTTTGGATCGGACTTCCCTTTAGCTTCAGTATAACAATAAATGCAGTTTAAATTACACTTCCTAGTGAAGTCCCAAATCATGTAATCAATGTTGGACAATGCAAAAACCTATATTTTAGAAAAAGTATATATGGCACAAACAATAACCGAAGAGAAAGAGTCTTTCACGAGTGTCTTTACAGTATAATTATTAAGTTTTTTATCCCAATTCCAAGCCCTTCTTTTAGTCATGTCAGTTAATGATAATCTTATTTTTTCGAGACATGACCTTTGTCCAAAACAGCCTGAAATTTCTACAAAAACTCCACCTTCACTTGCCAAGGCCCAACCCAATCCCGCACTGATTTCGAGCCCTTTCTCATTGCTTTCAGTATGAGAAAGGACGACGGGTTGAATTTGACCGACCTCGTGTGGGATATCAAATTTTTCTTGAATTTTAATGGTAGCATTTTTAGGAACGATTGAAGATAATTCTAATAAATTAAAATTACCAATACCTGCATTATGTAATGCATCGTCAAAGGCTGAAAGAGCTGTTGAACCTTGGCCAATTCCTTTGACTATGATAATTTTTCTCTCCAACTTTTATCCCCGTCTAGTGAAGAATTTTTATTTCTTTAAAGAAAACCGTAGAGTATCAAATATTAATTCTTTTTGGATTTTTGTCTAACATTTTTAAATAGAAAAGTAAGAATGGAATGAACATGGAATTAGTATTATTCATTTTTTACATTTTGGTTTATATTTACACAGGTTTTTCATTGAAATTAATAGATCAAGTCAATGATGAAAATTTTGAACTTAATCCAATAATAAAAATTGGAATTTTATTCTCGAGTCCAATCCTCGCGGGCATTGTCATGGGTATGGATATTTATAATGCAAGTGTTGGGCTTATGTTGATATTAGGCTTATTTGTGACAAAAAAAATTAATGTTTTAGATTTCAAAATTTATGCCGTATTTGTTATCACCTCAATGTTAGTTGTTAGTGTTATTAATCAATTTTATGTTTTCCTAAATTTTCTTTTAATCCTACCTACAACAATAATTTTATTGTTCGCAGTCATTGCTGATGAACTTTTAAATGAATTCTTGGATTCTAAAAATATTAAAAACCCATTTTTTAAAAAATTAGCATCAATAAGACCAATATTGAAAATAATCATCTTTATTTTACCTTTATTTAACTTATTTACGTTTTTTCATGCGATCATGATGCTGAGTTTTGATATTGCATATGATTTAACAAGATATTTTACTGAACGTAAAATGAATAAAGAAAAGGATTCAAACCTAGTTAGTTAACAGCTTTGAGTTTTGGTTTAAAAAAAAAGGAAATGATGTAATTTTACTTATCCTGTAAGACCAAGAGAAAGCCCACGAGAATAACCATTCCGCTGACCCAATGAATTAGAACAAATATTGCACTGCCAATCATTAACGAAAGCCACCATTCATTAGGAATTGCTACGTCAAAAATTGCCAAGATTAAAAGCACGCAAAGAGCAATTCCAAAGATCGCCCACACGATTGTAAAAGTTAGTATTGACATAGTGATAGCTATACTTGAACCTACCAACAGAACGAATTTTGAAGCCGACCACTCCAATTTACCTTCTTCAATTAGCAACACTAGCAATCCAGCGAGTCCTACTAATAAACCACCACGATACCTTGCTGTCCCTAAGAGATATCCATATACGACGAACTGGGTAATTAAATTCAAGGCTATCATTCCGCCACCCATAGCCAATAATACCCACCATTTGTAGGGATCGGGAATTCAAATTTAAAGTCAACAATGTTCACTATGAAAAATAGTAGTGCTCCAAGCGTAATACTTATTATTCCAGTAATAAGATAAAGCGGACCGTAAAATGTAGGTGAAAACGCCCATGTTCTTATGTAAAGGAAACCATCGAGGAGCAATAGCAAGGTGCCAATGAACGTCACGAACTTTGCTGCACTAACTTCTGGTTTAGGACCTCCAGGAGGTTCTTCTCCCATAATTATCACATCTCTCCATTCTCTAATTTATATATTTTTCATTTTCATAAGTTCTATAGGATATAGAATATTTGATGAAGAATATATTATTAAAGCGTATATTTCATAGAAAAAAAATATAAATTCTTTTTATTTAGAAGATATTTTTTGTGCGATTAAAAATGTAGGATTATTCATATTTAATCAAAAAAAAAGGATGTAATTTTCTGGTAAATTTATTCTAAATATACCAGAAATGATTCAATTTTTCGATCCATGCCTTCTTCCCATGGTAATTGCATGATTTCCTGTGCTTCCTTCTTTGCTTCCTCTAGATACTTAGCTGGATCTTTTCGCCACCAGTTAAGCCATTCTTGTACTTCCGTGAAAGATTTCCGCTCCCGTTTAAAGGAGGTAATCGTTACTTCCATTTCCAATGGACCCGGGCCTTCAAACTCAATTATATAATCCTCCGAGAACGTCTCGCCAGCTGCCACTTGAAGACCATGTAGCCAATATGGATTCCCGATGCTTATCGTACCGTCCTTTGATTCTCCAAATTGAGGATCAAAATAAAGCCCCCAATCTTCAGTCTCCGATTTAGTTTTTAGGATACTGGCGATATTGAAGTACAAATAAGGATTTTCTTTACCCTTTTTCACCAACACAAAGGACAATTTTTCATGGGAAAATTTGATTGAATCAAAATTCAGTTTTAGATCGGCACTTTTCGGTGCGAATTCGATTGAAATTTGTTCAATCATTAAATTCATTTTTCCAATATTCCTGAAAATAGAGCTTCCTCGTAGGAGTTTCGTCCCCTTGGCGGCCTTCTGTGTATGACTGTGTGTAATTTCAATGTTGGTCATGAGTTCCTCCCTTCGAATTTGCCTTAATTTCCAATCCGTTCTTAATGCTTTAAACGACCCATAAATTCCTAAGCCCGTTGCCACTAAGCCTAAAATCATCCCAATTAACGCTATATCTGGCTGCATACTTTTATCTTCCCTTCACTTCAATTAAAAATTGAATATAATATATTTGCAATTATTTGATTATAAATAACTGTTTCCATTTATATGCTAAAAAAAATTACATGAATTCCAGGGAGTATGTTGGATTTTTTGTAATATTTTTAGTCCTTGACAATAATTTATTTAAATTCTTCAATAAAATTCTTTAATGGCTTGAAATATTCATCCTTAAATTGAAAAATAGTATTATGCCCAGCCCCTTCGATATAAACTAATTTCTTTTCAATCGCATCAGGAAGGGCATCAAAGAGAATCTGAGCATGCTTGCTGGGAACGATCCAATCGCTGGTTCCGTGAATAATGAGTACGGGTTTCTTGAATTTAGCTGCTTTGGTATCATTAGACCATTCCTTTAATGAATCAAGCGTATCTTGGGGGATATTGACACTAAAAAGATCAGTTAAAATGCGTAATGCACTTCCAATTCCACTCTCAAAAATTACTCCGCGCAAACCCGCTGGATTTTTTGAACCAATTTCAGCGGCGCAGGTACTTCCCAAGGACCGTCCCAATATGAAATGGGAGTCGTTAAGACCTTTCTCTTTCATCCATGCGGTAAATTGTTGATAGACTGGATAAGCGTCCTCAAAGAGTTTGCTAAAGGCTGGGCGACCCGTGCTAAAACCATATCCGCGGTAATCAACTACGGCAAGATTCACCCCGCATTCAAAAAATAACGGCGCGAAATACTGATATTCAAAGGCAATCTCCCCATTCCCATGAAATAAGAGGATCGTGGGAAGATTCAGGTCATTTTGGTAGAAAAATCCACCAATTAAAATCTCATCACTGATTTGGAACTTCAATACATCTATGAATGGTTCTAATTGGGTTGGGAGTGAGTGTTTTCTCGGATAGAAAATGATGTTCGATATCTGTGGATCATCAAAAAACATCTATTTCACCTAATTGACCAATTTATTTTTTCTTCTTTAAAAGAATTGCAGTTACTGAGTGCGCCGGGAAAGGATAGGTAAATTTTGTTGAAGCTGAATCAAACTCTTTCTCTCGGATCTTGACTTCGTCCTTTTTATTAAAGTAATTATAGGCAGAGTGAGAGGGGCCACTTAATTCGAATATTTGAGTCGTAGGATCTGGTTCGAAATGAGCCAGGGAAATATTAGTTGGGAGATCATGGGCATGATGGCGATTAATCCCAATAATCACAAGCCGATTTTTTGCCTGATTGGTCGTGGCAGAACAGCCCAGATAAGGCAAATCAATTTCAGAAACTTTTCCATAGCGCGGGTTGTGGCGAGTTTCACAATTGATAGAGGAAGAAACGAAGAATTGTTCAGCATGAGTAGAGAATAGTTGAATAGCAAGATAAATAGGATTATGATAGACATCAGTGGGATTTGTTACGATAGCAGGTAAAACATTGACAAGCGATGAGAAAAGCGCCATTTTTACAGCATCTGTATGACGGTGGAACGCTTCGAATATACTCGCAACAAGAAGCCCATCACGAAGCGTATAATATCCTTCATAAAGTTGGCGAACATTCCACCAGATGTTCCATTCATCGAGGGCGATGGGGATTTTTACTTTATCACCCATAACTTCTGCTATAGAATTTTCAACCCACTGAATACGCCGCTCTATTTCAAACGCCCCAGCAATAATATTATAGAAATCCCGCACGCTATTTGAGAGGCTCGCAAGGAATTTACCAGGCATATA
Source organism: Candidatus Helarchaeota archaeon (assembly GCA_013375405.1). The sequence goes on along the minus strand of JABXJU010000010.1, from coordinate 4,829 downwards.
AATATGGTACGATAGATAATCGATCTGGTCCCCTGCGATTTCAAGAACTGGACGATTCCAATAAGGATACTCAAAATCAGCTCCTACAGCAATGAGTTTAATATAAGGGTCGACTGCTCGCATTGCCTTAGCAAATTCTAAATATCGCCGCGCATAGTCGGCGGGTTTAGAATAGCCGGGTTCCCATGGCCCATAAATTTCATTGCCAATCCCCCAATATCTTATATTATATGGTTCAGGGTGACCATTTTCGGCTCTCAGCGCTCCGTATTCGGTTGTCGCATCACCATTCATGTATTCGACCCATTGGGCAGCCTCCTCCACTGTTCCAGAGCCAAAATTTATGTTGATGTAGGGTTCAATGCCGATTTCATCGATAAACAACATAAATTCATCCGAACCGAAGTGGTTATCATATTTCGGACCAACCTTTGGTCCTAACCAATGCCAGAACTTGTTTCGTCGCGTTTTACGCCCTTCGAATGAGCCAATTCCATTTTTCCAATGGTATGTATCTGCAAAGACACCTCCCGGCCAGCGAATGATTGATAAGTTCAGGGCACGAATCTCATTCAATACATCCTGCCGGATCCCTCCATGGATCAACGGCACTTTTTCATTATACTCATCCCAAATCCCACCATAAATGCACTTCCCCATTACCTCAATAAACGACCCATAAATCAGGCGATTAATTTCACCTTCTATAACTCCTGCGTCAATTGTAATAGTTGCAGGGGAGGGGGTGGGTCCAATGGGTTCTTCTTTTGATGATCCCCAATAGACCTTAAAAAGACCTAAGGGTTCCACTAAGAGGTGAAACAAGAAAGAGGTAAGTATACGCCCATATTTTTTGGGAAGCTTTCTTAAATGAAACATGGTTTATCACGATATTATTAAGATTCAACAAATAAATTTTTTTTACGCAAGATTAATGCGGTAACCGAGTGGGCTGGAAATGTGTAATTGAAGTGATTTGAAGCAGACTTGAATTGTTTTTTTTCAATCTTAACTTCATCTTTTTTATCGAAATTGTTAAAAGCAGAATGATGAGGGCCATTAAGTTCATATATATGAGAAAACGAGTCCGGATCAAAATTTGAAATTGAAATGGAAGTGGTCAAATCATGCGCATGGTGTCGATTGATTCCAATTATCACGAGTCGATCTTTTTCTTTGTTGATGGTAACAGAAACCCCCAAATATGAAATTTTGGTTTCAGAAATGTTGCCATAAGGTGAAATTTGACGAGTGTCACATGTTACTTTTGATGATACAAGAAATGTTTCAGCATAATTTGAAAAGAATTGAGCTGCAAGGTAAATAGGATTATGATATAAGTCAGTCGAGCTTGTGACGATCATTGGAACGACATTCACAAGCTGAGCAAAATTTGCCATTTTGACGGAGTTTGCATTTTTATGAAGAATTTCAAAGAGGGAAGCTGCGAATAATCCATCGCGGAGGGTATAATATCCCTCAGTATGTTGGCGGACATTCCAAATGGCACCCCATTCATCAAGTGCAATAGGGATTTTTTTACTTTCACCCATGACTTTACGAATTGAATCTTCTACCCACTTTATCCGCCGTTCTATTTCAAAAGCTCCTGCAATTATGTTATAGAAATCTCTCACACTATTGGAGAGAGACGTTAGGAAGAAGCCAGGGATATAAACATGAAGTGACAAATAATCAATGTGTTCTCCTGCAATTTCAAGGACCGTGCGATTCCATTGAGGTTGGGTGAAACCAGCTCCCACCGCTACAAATTTAAGGGATGGATCAACTTTACGCATTGCTTGAACAAATTGAAGGTATTTTTTTGCATAATTCTTGGCTGAAGTACATCCAGTTTCTGAGGCTTGGTAGATCTCATTACCTATTCCCCAAATTTTCACATTATATGGCTTAGGATGGCCATTCTTGGATCGTTGGGCACCATATTCGGTGTTTTCATCACCATTCATATATTCGACCCATTGAGTTGCTTCTTCAATGGTACCAGACCCAAAATTTATGTTGATGTAAGGTTCGGCAGCTATCTCTTTGATAAGAAGCATAAATTCATCCGAACCAAAATGATTATCATGTTTCGGCCCGATTCTAGGCCCAAACCAATGCCAATGTTTATTTGATTGTATCTTACGCTGGTCTGGAGGACCAATTCCTTCTTTCCATTCGTATACGTCCGAAAAACAACCCCCTGGCCACCGAAGAATCGTAACTTTTAGAGCGCGAATTTCATCGAGCACATCTTGTCGTATACCACCGTGAATCAGAGAGATATTTTCATTATATTCATCCCAAATCCCACCATAGATACATTTTCCTAACACCTCAATGAAATTCCCATAGATAAAAGGATCAATTTCTTCCTGAATTATTTCAGTATCAATGATGATCTCCGCTGGGGATGGAGGTGGACCTGCATCTTCCTCACTTAATTCCTTATCTTTATAAACTTTGAAGATTCCTAATGGGTAAACTAAAAGGCGGATTAATAGAACGCCGAGTCCCAAAAGATATCTTTGAATTTTCAGCTTAACCGGCATATACTTCACACAAAATTAATCCTTTTAACAATGTAAGAACTCTAACTTATTATTTTTTCTTTTGCAAGATTAATGCAGTAACGGAATGGGCTGGAAATGTGTAAATAAATTCATTTCCAGTCGAATTAAATTCTTTCTCTTCGATTTTGACTTCGTTTTTCTTATGAAAGTCGTTGTAGGCAGAATGGTGAGGCCCATTGAGTTCGAAAACTTGGATTTTTAATTTTGGATCGAAATTGGAGAGTGAAATAGTGGTGGGGATTTCATGTGCATGATGGCGATTAATCCCTATGATTGTTAGCTGATCTCTAGTTTCGTTTATCGTAACAGAACATCCTAAATACGGAATCTCAGTAGGAGCAATATTCCCATACTTAGGAGTTGACCGAGTATCGCTAACTGTTTTGAAGGAAACAATAAACTTCTCCGAGTGATTCGAAAACAACTGAAATGCAAGGTAGACGGGATTATGATAAACATCCGTGGGGCTTGTAACGATGAGAGGTATAACGTTAACAAGTTGTGCGTAATTTGCCATTTTCACAGAGTTTGCAAGTTTATGTAAAATTTCAAAGACGGAAGCAGCGAAAATTCCATCTCGTAGAGTATAATACCCTTCATAAAGCTGGCGAAAATTCCACCACGGTCCCCATTCATCTAATGTGATGGGGATTTTCTTTTCTTCGCCCCGCACCCCTACTATCGAATCTGCAACCCATTGAATGCGTCGTTCTATCTCAAACGCGCCTGCAATAATATTATAATAAGCCTTCAAGCTGTTATTCGAGAGCGTCGTTAGTACCTTACCTGGAATATAAACGTGAAGGGAAAGATAATCGATATATTCTCCAGCAATTTCAAGTAAAGTGCGATTCCAATCACGATAGGTAAAATCCGTTCCAACCGCGACGAGTTTAATTGAAGGATCGACGGCTCGCATAGCTTGAGCGAATTCGATGTAACGACGGGCATATTTATCAGCGGGAAGGTTTCCTTTTTCCCAATTTCCAAAAATTTCGTTAGCTATTCCCCATATTTTTACATTGTAGTGTTTGGGATGCCCATTTTTGGCTCGTAGAGCACCATATTTGGTGGTTTCATCACCATTCATATACTGAACCCAATCAGCTGCGTGTTCAGGGGTGCTAGTGCCAAAATTAATGTTTATATAGGGATCTGCCCCTAATTCCTCAACAAAAAGCATAAACTCATCCGAACCGAAGTGGTTATCATGTTTCGGTCCGACTTTGGGGCCTAAATTATGCCAATGCTTATTCTTCATGACTTTACGCTGATCTCGAGGCCCAATTCCCTCCTTCCATTCATAAACGTCTGAGAAGCACCCACCCGGCCAGCGAATTATTGGTAGTTTAAGAGGGCGGATTTCCTCCAACACGTCCTGGCGCAGCCCTCCGTGAATTAGAGGAACGTTTTCATTTGTATCTTCCCAGATTCCACCATAAATACATTTCCCTAGAACTTCTATAAACGCTCCGTAGATGTGGGGGTGGATTTCGCCCTCAATATTTCCAGCATCAATTGTAATCGTGGCAGGCGAAGGAGGTGGTCCCGCAGGGACTTCAAGATCTGAATCCTCTTTATTAACTTTAAAAAGACCTAGGGGCTCCATCAAAAAACGATATAAGTAACCTCCAAACTTAACAAATTTCAGGAAGAACTTCTGCCAATAAACCATATCATCACCAAAAAAAAGATAAAGTGGACAGTTCTCTTTTGATTAAGTTCTTTGTCCCAGGAGATCGGTTATGATATCTTCAACCGTTCGGATTTTTGGGACATCCTCAAGAGCTCCCTCTTGTTTTTCGCCTTCGGTAAAAAAGATGATATCGCCGGTATTGAGAATTCGATCAATGATATTCCGCTTAACTTCAAAGTTTTCGATCTTGTCAACCATAATGCTTCGTTCGTTGATATTCAGGATTCCCTTTCTAATAACGATGCGTTCGTCAGTTATTTTATAATAGATCGACTTCCATCGGATGAACTGGATGAAGAGTGGGATGGCTAGGACACCATAGGCAATGACACTGACTATCCAGAGAATCCATACCCAAATCGCTAGAATCAATATAATTGTAAAGAAAATATAAGAGAGAACTAGCCAATAGAAATATTTCAAGAAGAATGGGTGGCAATCAGGAGGGCATCGATCTATTCGCCAAGGAGCAGGGGATCGAACAAATGACCGCTGGGGATGTCGAGGAGCTCATAAAATCCGAAATCAAGAAATACGGGAAAAACCTGGCCGAATAC
>JABXJU010000106.1 GCA_013375405.1 Candidatus Helarchaeota archaeon | reverse complement strand
TATTGGTCCGGAGCCGAAAATAATTGGTCTGATGTATAGGGCTCCTTTGCCATACGGCGGCACGTATTCTTTATTGGCTTTGACCACTTCTTTGACCCAATATACGAACTTCTCTGGATCAAAGGGCGGTAGACACAGACGTTCGCAGCTCTCCTTGAAACGCTTCCCGTTTTCTAGTGGGCGAAAAAGTACAATCAGATCGTCCTTCGTCCGTTGCGCTTTCATGCCCTCGAATACGCCTTGTCCGTAATTCAGAACACATGCTGCGGGATTTATTTCAAATGTGCCAAATGGTTTTAATTCGCCATCTGTCCAAGGCTTATCGCCTTCTTTCGTTGCCCAAAACATTGTTTTGGTCGACATGTAGTCGAATCCTAAATTATCCCAATCAATATCTTCAGGTTTCATTTGGTATCATCTCTTGTTGTAAAGTTATAGATTTTAACAGAGAGAATCTTATTTAAATTTTTACACCTAATAATTCCTTATGAATTCAAAATTTGATGACCTTTTAAATAAGGTAAAAGAATTTTCGATGACTCAGTTCGATAAGGAGTATTCAATGGGAAGTTGGGGAAAGGGACTACTGTTAAGCGGGATACTTGCCAAATATTTGTATGACCAAGATGAGTCGGCCCTGAATTTTGTTAAAAAATGGGTGATGCAATCGGTTGAAACGCAAACACCAGAGGGAGAGCTAAGTGGTGGTGATCCCTCCCAAGGGGATTTTGCATTAATTGGTTTATCACTGATTTATTTCGCAAAAAATGAGGTAGAATCTGAAAAGTTATTCCAAGCCATCCGAAAGCAGGCGGACTATTTATTAGATCCTTCATTAAAACGTGCAGAGAATGGAGCTTTATTTTATTTGAAGCAGGTCCAGCAAATTTGGGTTGATCTCATGGTCATGATTTGTCCCTTCCTTGCAAAGGTAGCAACTTTTCTAAAAGAACCTAAGTATATAGATGAAGCAATTAAACAATTAGAACTTCATATTGAGTATCTTAGAGATCCTGAAACGGGATTATATCGGCATATTTGGGATGAAAAGCGGAAAAAATTTACGGAGGGATCGCTTTGGGGAAGGGGAAATGGGTGGATGTTGGTAGGTTTGGTAGAGGTAACAGAGCAGCTCCCCGATGATCATCCAAAGAAAAAACAATTAATCACGGAAATCCAGAGGTTATTAGAAGCAATAATGCTCTGTCAGGATGAGCAAGGATTTTGGAGAATATTTCTTGATCAAGTGTCTGAGATTTCGAAAATTGAAACGGCTGGGACGCTAATTTTAGCATATGGACTCTCAAAAGCAATTAGAAATGAATGGGTCGATGCCGAGTTTGCGGAATATGTGCAAAAAGCTTTTGATGCAGTAATTACATGTGTGCGTGAAGACGGAATGATTATGAACGCTTCAGGACTAACAATAGACCCGAAATTCACACCATATAATAAACCATATCCCCATGCACAAGGATTTTTTCTAAAAACTGCAAATGAGGTTAAACAGTTACTGCAATTCTTGAAGGAAAAACAATTACTCTAATTTTTTTATGAGAAAGAGCGGTGCCGCCTGCGTTGGCGGTCAATCAGAAATAGACCATCAAGCTTTTTTCTATTCCTTCATTTTTCATACCGCTTTTGTTTCAAGAATTTCAAGAGAATCTGATAGATGAACCTTTCCGGTTCCAGAAAGCACTTTTCCAACCTGATACGCTGGAATTTTCTTTTTTTTCAATTCGGATTCAATAAGATCCAATTTCTCAGGAGGAATTGATAGTAACAAACCACCTGCGGTTTCTGCAGAGCCACCTGTTTCAAGACTGTATCCCAATGCTTTAGACACTTCTACAGCTCTACTGAACACCGGGAAACTCTCAATTAAGATATTGACCTTACTATTTTCAGCCATTTCTGTTGCGTGTCCAAAAAGTCCAAATCCAGTGATATCGGTTGCTGCACTAATAGAAATTTCGTGTATTATTTCTGCAACAGGTTTTTCGCTTGTTATCATCGCCTTTATTGCTAATTCCGGTAAATTTTCGAGTTCTTTTCGAGTAATATTTGGAAATATTTCCTCAACCGAAATTTTAGCATCACGCAGCAATCGATAGACTGCCATTGCCGGTTGCGTTCCTAAGGCTTTCGTTAAAATAAGGGAATCACCAGGTTGGGCATTATAAGTATATGTGATTTTCGCAGGATGTGAGATTCCAATAGCGCACCCACCTAATAGTGGCCAAGGATTGATAATAGTGTGTCCTCCAATAACTGGTGCATTAAGTTGACTCGAGAAATCACAAAAGCCTTTGAGCAAATTTACTGCGATTTCATGTGGCATATCATTGGGAAAGGCTTCAAAAACCAAAACTCCAGTAATATCTGTCACACCCATCGCGTAAATATCATTGGTGACATTGCACGCAGTAATCTGTCCTTGAATATAACCATCATCAACAAGGGGTGTAAAAATATCGATAGTTTTAACTAAAGCTAAATCGTCTCTGATTTTGATAACTGCTGAATCTTCGCCAATTGCTGCGAGAATTCGGTCATTCAGGGGTATTTGAATGTTGGCATCCTTTATTAAGGCGGAAAGTTCCTTCTGTGGTAATTTACAGCTTCATCCGTGAATATCCACTGCCAAGGTTAATCGATATTCATCAGGCAGTTACAAATCACCTCCAATGAATTCTCATTAAATGGGAATAAAGATCCCACTATATCTATTTTAGTATAAGCACTTATTTAAAAAATTGTAGAAGATTTAATAATAGATATAAGAAAAACTGATATTTTCTACTTTTTATCTCGAAAGGAAGCAGTTTTTGAAGTACAGATGTATAATCATCAAAAAAATAGGAAAAAATTTGATGAATTTTCATTAAGACTGTAAATTATTCATCAATCTTCTTAATTTCTTCTTCAGCCCAAGGAACTACATCATCGCCATGTTTTAATACTTTTAAATCTTCTTCTAAATTAGAGGGGTTCATTTTAACAATCCAACCCTCTCCATATGGATCGTCATTAAGTGCGGTGACATTTCTTTTCTCAACTTTTGGATTACCTTCAACAATCTCTCCGTTAATCGGTGCATATAATGGAATAACTCCTTTCCCTGCCTCAGCAGTACCAAAGGTCTTTCCTTGTTTAATCACTTTACCTTTTTTGACGCGGATAAAGACAATTTTACCAGCTCTTGATAACCCAATTGTATCCAGTCCCACGCGAACAAGGTCGCCTTCAACTTTAACCCAAGTGTGCTGTTCATAATAATACAATTCATCTGGAAGTTCATAATCGCCTACTTTTACCATATCTACCACCAATTATATCGATATAATTGAAAATGATTATGTTTTTACAATTGAAAACTTTTTGAATTATGGATTTAATAATAAACAGTCCAAATAAAAAATTTAAGGTAAATTTTTATTAATCCCTTTATGTAATTGATATTAACATTGTAATTTCTTGAAATTACGGTCATTAAAAGGAAAATTTAAGATTAATTAGAGAATAATTCTTACGATAATGCAATTTTGGTTAAGGAAAGAGTTGAAAAAGATGTTTCCAAAAAATAATAAAGTTCCTAAGTTAATGACAGGCACAACCACCATGGGTGTGGTGTGTGAGGATGGTGTGGTGCTCGCAACTGAATCACAAGCTATTATGGGCTACCTCGTAGCCACTAAAGATGCAACAAAACTGTTCAAAATTACCCCCCGAATTGGGATGACTATTGCAGGGGGTGTCGCAGATTGTCAACATGTTGTAAAACAGTTGTCTGCTTTACTTGCGATACGTGAATTAGAACTAGGGAAGCCAACTCTAGTTAAAGCTGCAGCCCAGCTCACTGCTGTACTTCTCTTTCAAAATAGGATGTTTCCATTTTATAGTGCACTATTAATGGGAGGCTTCGATGAAGAAGGTACACATTTATATAGCTTAGATCCGTTTGGTTCGATTATCGAAGAAAAGCAATTTACTTCTGTTGGAAGTGGAAGTGTAGTGGGCTTTGGTGTATTGGAAGCTGGCTATAAGGAAAAAATGACAGTAAAAAATGGGATAGAGCTGGTAAAACGAGCAGTGGATGCTGCTAAAAAACGTGATATTGCCTCGGGTGGAAAAATGCAGATCGCCACAATCACGAAAAAAGGATTAGAATTTGTGAATTAACTTTTTTCACTTTCTTTTTATTGTAAATTCACTTAATTTTATTCAAATTTCAGATACTTATTTAGCCTATTTAGATCGTTACGCATAAAGATGATACTTCAAATGGAAAATCCCTGGGTTTATTTGCAATCTCAGATTCTTTCTGAATTAGAACAGGTTTTAAAAAGATTGGAAATAGACACAATTCCGTCGGAAAAACTAAAGAATTTGCTCGAAGAACCGCCTGATCCTAAATTAGGGGATTTTGCCATAACTATGGGGTTTCACCTTGCAAAAAGTTTAAAGAAAGCGCCACGTCAGATCGCTGAGATGATTTTAAACGAAATTCAATTAGAAAAATTACCATACTTCTCCAAAGTCGAAGTGGCGGGTGCAGGGTATATCAATTTCTTTATTGATTGGAAAAAATTCAACATAACCGTTCTTAACCAAATTATTGAATTAAAAGAGAATTACGGGAATTTATCCATTGGGAATGGACTGAAGGCAATTGTCGAGCATACCTCACCAAACCCTACTAAACCCTTACATATGGGAACGATGAGATGTGCAGTTTTAGGGGATATTACAGGGCGAATATTGAAAAAGGCAGGATATAACGTTGAAATAGAGGATTATATGGATGATTTAGGAAGACAAGTAGCAGTTTTAACGTGGGGTTTTTTACATTTAGATGAAAAAGAATATAAAAGTGAAAAATCTGACGCAAAAGAGGATTTTAAACTCGGACTTCTTTATACGAAAGCTTCCCAAGAAATTCAAGCAAAACCAGAATTGGAAAATGAAGTTCAAGACCTTATTGCTAAATTAGAGAATGACGATCCAGAATTTGCGCAGGTATCTGCGGAACTAGTTGAAAAAGCGTTAAAAGGTCAGCTTGAAACCGCCTGGCGCATGAACATTTTCTACGACTTGCTCATTTGGGAGAGCGATGTAATTGCATCAGGAATTTTTGAGGAAACTCTAACCAGACTTCTTCAATCAAAAAATGTGTATAAGGTAACAGAAGGCGAAGATGAAGGCTGTATTGTCGTTGATATGTCGGAATTTGGGGAAACTTATCAACAAATGGAAAAACCATACAAAATTATCGTACGATCAAACGGGGTAGCAACGTATACGGGACGAGATATTGGGCTTCATTTTTTTAAAATGAATCTAGTGAAAGGGAAATTCAAATTTCGAAAGTGGGGAACTCAGCCAAATGGTAAAGAGCTTTGGGAAACGACAAAAGAAGGCAAATATTTTGAACGTTTTGGATATGGTAATTTAACAATTAATGTCATTGGTTATGAGCAGAACTTTCCGCAACAAGTTGTCAATCATGCCTTAAAAATAACAGGATATGAAAAAGAATACCAGAATTCGCATCATTTGAGTTTTAAATGGGTATGGCTTCCAGGTCAACAGGCATTTAGTGGAAGAAAAGGCACTTGGATTGGATTTGAAGCGGATGCGGCATTAAATAAAGCAGTCGAATTAGCGTTAGAAGAAGTGAAAAAACGACATGAGGGGGAATTTTCTATTGAAGTAATGAACCAGATCGCAGAAAGTATAGGGGTCGGAGCGGTGAAGTATTATTTAGCAAAATACAACCCTGAGAAAAAAATTGTTATAGATTGGAAAGATGTGCTAAATTTCGAAGGGGAAAGTGCCCCATATATTCAATATGCATATGTGAGGACACAAGGAATTTTTCGAAAACATCAAGGAACTATTCAAAATCCAAATCCTTCCCTACTAACACATGAATCTGAAGTAACCCTCATCAGGTTGATTGCAAAGTTTCCTCGACTCATTCATAAAGTTGCTACTGATTTTAATATTCATGAGATAGCAAACTATGCGCTTGAACTGGCAGATAGGTTTAATGATTTTTATCATCAAGTTCCGGTTTTAAAGGCCGCTACCGCAGAACTAAAAACCTCTCGGTTACAATTAGTACAAGCCATCAATATCCTCTTAAAAATCTTATTAATGGATTTATTGGGCATTCAAGTTCCAGATCGGATGTAACCTCGCATATTTCTTTTTTTAAAAAACTGAAATTGAATATAAAAAGGGCTTAAAAATTTTAAACGTGATATTTAAAAGCTTTTATATTATCAGAATAGTATTTTAAGTATTTTTATCTGTTTGTGTAAAATAGATTAATATGGGAGGATTGGAAAAATAATACTACGTTTCATTGAAAATTAACAGAAACTAGTGTCTTATCTCTGTAATATTTCGAGAATAAGAGGGTAGTATATTATGTCAATAATATTAAAACAGGAAGTAGTACAGGGTAGTTATATATCAGAGAATAAACTCATCTTAGAACCTATAATTGACCCCAATCAAACTCTTCCCTTCTTAGAAAGTCAAATTCTGAAGCCGGACCTCTTTAAAGCTGGAATCTTACAACTAAATCAAATTTTAATGGCGCATCCAGGGATAAGCTTGAATAGAATCTATGATCCTGTTGTAACCGTCACTGAAAATTATGTAGATTTTGAAGGATTTTCACGGTTTGGACATTCTTATTGTAAAATTCGATTTCCAGAAACACTATTTAAGGAGCGTATTCGCCAGGAGGGAATGACTAATGTTGATTTTAATCCACAATTCATTAGGGATTTGCGGAGTAGATCTTATACTCCAAGTCTGTGGTTATATATCGATCCAGATGGAATTGAGCTTGCGATTGATAAAAAAGCCCATATTTTAAAGAAGATTGTGATGCCAAAATGGTGGAAAGACGCATATCAAGAACTTAAATATTATGTGAATATAGAAACGATGGAACCTCATATTTCAGAGGAATATAATAAGGTGATCCTTTCGGGAAAGAGCTTTCAGCAGCTCGTACGAAAAGTAGAAAATAGTTATCTTTTCAAACATCATGGGGTGCGCTCTCTTTTTTGGGATGATAAATCAGTGAATCTATTATTTGGTGGTCGAAAGGAAGAATCTGTGGCCTCAATTAAATTGATTGAACCATGTAATAAACCAGCACGTCAATGGGGAGTTTGGCGAATCCAGAATCTATCGGAAATTGCAGATCAAATAATTCAAGCGGATGTGTATTTAGCAAATAAACTACCAAGTTTTTGGATATTATATGCGCGTTCTGGTATTCAATTGTTACTGGGATATACGCCGTATACAAGTGCGTTATGGACAGAAACCGCTCGAAAAGACATCGAAAATTTATTAAAAGATCCATATAGAGACTATATTGAGCCAAGAAGGCAAAGACGACGAAAAAAACGATATAAACGAAGAATTAAACCAAAATCTCGAATTAATTTTGTTCAAATGCATCCTGGACAGCGAGTAATTCCTGATTTTTTCTCTAACTAATTTCTTTTTTTTGAAAGTCATGCTAATTTTTCCGCTTTCGCTCTTTCATTAAGAAGCAAATTTTAAATTCTCTTGTTTTCTAGCAATTATAAGCTTCTTTAGGAGGTTTCCCAAACATCGCGCAAGATAAAGCTATAGAAGAATATGCCATGGCTGTTTCAGCCTTTCAGAAGGGCAATCTATCAAAGGCTATTAAATCTTGGAATAAAGTAGTAAATAATAAGGCTATTGGAGATAAAATAAAAGCGAAAGCCTATTTAGGTATTGGATTTGCCCATTCGAAAGAGGATAAGTTCAAGAATGCACTTAATTCATTTAATTTAGCTTTATCTAAATTTCGACAAATAAATGATAAGAAGTCTCAGGTTGAAACTCTGGGAATAATTGGAGGTTTATATTTTAGAAACAATTTCATAAAGGAAGCTATAACTGCATATGAAGCGGGCTTATATCTCGCGAGGCAAATCAAAAATAAGGAAATGGAAGCCGATATTTTAGGAGATATTGGTTCCATTTTCGATTATTTAGATAAATATGATGAAGCAATTGATTTTTTTTCACGTTCGTTGAAACTTTATAGAAAAATGCCAAAGAATAAGGGAAAGCGTGGTGAAGCACGGGCATTATCAGATTTAGGTTTGGCATTCTATCACGTAAATAAATTGACAGAAGCACGTTCTCTTTTAGAAAAAGCAGTCCGTCAAATGAAAAAACACAATAATAAAAAGGGAGAAGCAAATTGTAATGCAACCCTTGGAGATATCTATTTAGAACTTGGACAAACTGATTTTGCAGAGAAATATTATAAGCGGGCGCTGAAATATTTCCAAGCACATAAATCTATTTTTGGAATTATTAATGTTGAAATAGGATTTGGGAAAATTTTATTTGAAAAAGAAGAATTTGTAACCGCAAAAGAGAAATTTGAAAAAACACTCGACCTCGCCACGAAAACCAAGTATTCAAAATTGATGGCATCATCATTATTATACCTAGCTAAGATTTATGACAAATTGGGAAATAGCAAAGAAGCTGAGAACTGTACAACAAAGGCAAATAAGATTCTAAAGGAATTAGGCATTAAGATAAAGTAAGAAGCCTCTGGATATTTCTATATACAGGTTTTATTTCCTTTTCCTATGCGCTTTTTAACCATCTGCCTAAATTTATTGATATATAGGTAAAAAATATTGCGTAAAGGAGTATAACTGCAGAATAATTTTATTTTATTGTTTTTTATAGCGCTAAATGCATCATCCACAGATAAATTATTGATATCAAGTAATGTAATCGCTTTTCCAATATTCATTTTATAATGGGCATCACTGCCAGCAATACCTAGCATATTATAATCTTCAACAAACCTTAGTGCTTTTTTATTTGCTTTCTTTGTAATATTTGCATTGAAGACTTCAACTGCATCAAACCGTGAGCGTATAGAAGAATCTTTTAGCTTTAAAGCCATTTTTGTATTATATTTATATGGATGCGCAACTACAGCTATAGCGTTTTGATCTTTGATTGCATCAATAGTTTCATGAACTGTCAATTTTGCTTTAATATTTTCACTGAGTCCGAATGCAAGAATATCTCCAGTAATAGTTCTAATTTCTGCCCCTGGTATAATTAAAAGAGGAACTTTTTTTGCTTTAACATATTGAATGGCTCTCTGTCCACCCTTTATTGTATTATGGTCAGTCACGGCAATGCCATCAAGTCCAATCTGGACTGCCCTGTCCACGATTTCCTCGGGAGTATTAATACCATCTATACCCCACATTTTATGTTTTGAACACGTTGAATGTACGTGGAGATCAAATTTTTTCATTAGAAAACCATGGTTACTTGTTTAAAATGAGGATAAGTTTCATCAAAAGATAATATTAACTATTAATAAATATGATCTAGTAACCTACTCTAAACTTATTTTGTATCATGTTGGATAATGAACTTCAAATTCTGAGGAGGAATCTTCAAGTTCGCTTTCTTTATTAATTTATATTTAATATCTAAAATAGTATCATTTGGATTAATGTCTAATTCGACCACATCTTTTCCTGGTGGAGCCCCCATAATCTTAAATGTGTATTTCATCGTCAATCACTAAACATCTAATGAGAATTATATATTTATTTATGTGTCATGGGATAATCAAACAAAAGAAGGGATGAAAATGGAATTTTTTGATGTAGTGAAAAATCGATGTTCAATTCGTAACTTTCAGACAGAAAAGGAAGTTCCAGATGCAATTCTGAATCAAATCTTAGAAACGGCTATACGAGCGCCTTCTGCTGGGAATCTACAATCTTGGGATTTCATAATAGTAACAAAACAAGAAATAAAAGAGGAGTTGGTAGGAGCAGCTCTTGGACAGAGGTTTATTGCAAAGGCCCCGGTTGTGATTGTCGTTTGTGCAAACCAAATTAGATCAGCGATGGGTTATGGAAGACGCGGAAGTGAACTTTATTGCATACAAGATACGGCTGCAGCCATTCAAACTATGTTATTAACAATCACTGCACTAGGATATGGAGCATGTTGGGTAGGTGCTTTTAGGGAGTCGGCTGTAGCAGCTATTTTGAAAACTCCTAAAGAAGTGCGTCCAATTGCACTTATACCTATTGGAGTACCAAAAAGAATACCACATCCAACCCCTCGAATTCCACTTAAAAAAATAATCCATTATGAAACCTTTTGATTTTGAAGTATTGGCTTAAGATTAAGTTTAGAAAACGCAGATTTGATTAAGTCTATGAGTTCATTTTCTTGTATTGAGAAATAATACAAATGACTTAGGCAAGCGCAATCAGAGGCCCCGAACCTCCGAACGAGGATTTGAGCGGTTTCTATTTGAGAAACAGCATAAGCTAATTCACATTCTTTTCGTTCTGAAGTTTGAGAGAAAATCAGGGCAAAGACTTCTACCTCATTTGAGTTTAAAAAGAAATCGATGTGCCAGAATAACTTTTTTTTCACTGAAGATAAATGTCTCTTCAGTCGATGTTCTAAACTAGTTGAAGTTCTTCCCAGCGCACTTCCTATATATACATATAATCCTTTTATAAATAAGAAATTTCCTAATTTTCCAATTTGAAGATGCTTCTCATTGCCATTTTCAATGATGAGGGCATAAACTCCTTGAGTCATTCCTTCTTCATTATCTCAATTAAGAATTTAAATTTGTTACTTCCTTAGTTTTAAAATGGGAAAGAAAATGCCTGAAGAACTTACTGAAATTAAAATAATTGAAAGCTTTCGGAAATACTTCAAAACGCAATCCCACATTTTTATGGGCGTGGCTAGTCCAACGGGCATACATGAAGATGCAGGGGCGATACGTCTTGGTGATAAACAGCTTTTAGTGGTAACAACGGATTTAATTGGGAAAAAGACACATGTACCTCCTAGGATGACTTTTTTTCAAATGGGTCGTAAGGCGGTGATTGTTAATATTAGCGATCTTGCAGCTATGGGTGCCGAGCCATTAGGATTAGTTTTTAGTATAGGACTCCCAAAGAATATCTCTATAGAAGAAATTGAAAATGTAGCAAAAGGGATGAATTCTGCTGCAGAGGAATACAATACATGCGTCTTCGGAGGCGATACTAATCAAACAGATGATATAATTTTGGCAGGTACCGCTATCGGAGTCACCAGTGAAGATCATATTTTACTACGTAGTGGTGCAAAAGAGAATGACATCATCGCAGTAACAGATTGGATAGGTGAAGCTGCCTTAGGTCTATATCTCTTAAAAAAAGGGTCAGATCTTGATGAAGACCTGCTTCAACGTGTTTTGGAGCCTCATGCTCGCCTTTCTGAAGCCCTTGCTTTGACGAAATTGAACGCTATCTCTTCTGCAGGAGATATTACCGATGGACTTGCATTAGAATTACATAAAATTAGTGAAGCGAGTAATAAGGGAGTGATAATCCAAGAGAGCCAACTTCCTATTCGAGAGGAAATTAAAAAAATTGCGAAATCTCATGATTTAGATCCTGTTGAATTGGCATTATATATTGGGGAGGACTTTGAATTAGTGCTTACTATTTCCCCCGGAAAGTGGGAGATAGTTAAAAAGCGTTGTGATGAACTGAATCTAAAAATTACTCAAATTGGCAAAGTTACGACAGATAAAAAAATCCTGATAAAAACAAAGGATGGGCAAATAATTCCACTTAAGAAAAGGGGATATGATCAATTTATCAATAATTTTTAATTATTCAATCAATTTCATCATCCGGTAAGCATCTTCGCCCCAGGAATAAAATTTTTCTATTTTTTTAATCTCTGTAAATCCTAATCGCTCATAGAACTTAACAGCTCTCTTATTCGCGGTTCTAACATGTAAGAAGAACTTTTTAATATGCTTTTCTTGAAGCACTTTCATTATTGCTTTAACAAGTTGCGTACCTATACCTAAGCTTCGATATTGGGGTGAGACCGCTATGGCGTAGATAAGAGCGGTAGACGACTCCCCTAAATTCATCCCATTCTTCACTAATATGAATCCTACGATTTCACCTTTGTATTCTGCGACTAAAAATAGTTCGGGCTCTTTCTCATGAAAAACATCGTAGAAGTATCGAAATGAAATTTCAAGGGATATATGATTAATGCTATGAACTTTTTCTTTATCATCCGGCCGGTACTGTCTAATTTTGACCGAAATTAAGTTTTTTTCGGATTTCATGGTTTGTTCAGGCACTTTTTTAGAAAGATTAATTCTCGTCTTCCTCCAAATAAAGATCTAGTTGAGAAATATCTCCGAACCTGAAACGTTTTCTTATATCATGACGTTTATCAATATTCTTCATCATCAATTTGAGTCGAAATCTGCTTTTCAATGCTCGTAAGATGACTTTTAAATACCATTTTTTTCGACTTATGAGTTTATCATAGCCTCTATTTATTATTTTAACGAGTAGGTCGCGTGAAAGACAATCTGGGTGGAAATCACAGACTGGTATTGCTTTTCCCCAATCTTCTTCGGTATTTATGTAGCCTTTATCTAAATATTCATCCCAAAGCATAGTTCCTTTAAAAACATTTAATACTCCAAAGAGTGGAACATCAATATCTAATTTTAAGGCAAAATCGATTGTATTTTGAACCTCTTGGATTGTTTCAGTAGGAGCACCCACAATAAAAGACCCTGTTATCATATCAATATTGGCTTTACGTATTGCTTTCACTGCAGAAAATGCTTGCTCAACTGTAGCACGTTTATTAAAATAATCGAGAATTCGTTGATTGCCAGATTCCAATCCGAGATATACTAATTTACAACCACCACGTCTCATCTCATTATACATTTGCGCAGAACCGGATGAGACACGTCCTTCACAAAACCAGTTTACGTCTAATTTTCGACGTCTGAGTTCTTGACTCACGTGGATGACATGTTTGGGATTTACATTAAAATTATCATCCACAATAAGAATATTCTGGTAACCCAAATGAGTTAGATATTCAAATTCATCCGCAACTTTCCTAAAGTCTCTTTTACGCCATCGATTTCGGTTCCAATGCGTTGTAAGACAAAATGTACATTTGAATGGACACCCGCGAGATGTTCCAACCGAAGAAAATTTATCGATTTGCATGTTAGCGTATCCGCCATACGTATTACCTTTCACCAACGTTCTATCAGGGATGGGTAAGGTGTCAATATCCTCGATAAGGGGGCGATCGGGAGTTGATTTTATTATTCCATTCTCCTTATAATTTATTCCAAGGATTTTAGAAACGTCTTGGTTCTTCTCTAACGCATTAATGAGTTCCAAGGCGGTGACTTCTCCTTCACCTCGTACGCAATAATCCACAGCTGAGGATATCCCTAGAATCTCAGTTGGGTTAAAAGTCGCAAAAAATCCTCCAAATATTGTACTAATGTTGGGATTTAATTTCTGTAGGCTATCTGCTATTTTAATCGCTCTACGTCCGAAATGTGAGTAAGTAGTGTAGCCCACAACATCAGGGTCGAATTTTTTTATTTTCTTCTTCAATCCCTCATCTGATAAATTTTCTCCTTGTTGATCTGTAACATCCACTTCATGTCCTGCTTCATTTAGAACGCCAGCTATGTACAATAATCCCAATGGAGGAACACTACTCCCATCGCCTACCTTCCAAGAGGGCATTGCGGGGAGTACTAACTCGACTTTCATCCAATCACCCGTTTTCAAAGAATTTTTTGCGATAATTAATTCATTTTATTTAGAGAAAATTACAATATGATTCTTAATTTTTATTACTAGGAGGGAATTGCAAAACTAAAAATTTAACTTTTTTTATCGAAAAATTGCCCTGAATTTTCATTTTGGTCAGAATGCAAAATTAAGGCATTTTTCTTGCTAATGAGCTTACAATTGCAATTTCTCAATATTTTCTATTCTTTGATTCAGTTATTACCTCCTATAAAGCTCTTTAAAGAGAGCTGATACATTTTTTGAGCATTTTTGATCAGATATTGGAGGGTCAATGTTATTAATTGCATGGTAATGATACCAAAATAGACGAATTTATGATTGTTTTGAAGACCCCGCACGTTAGATCGACGGACATGTGTGCCGTCTTTTAGCCGCCCATTGAAGCGTTCCGCAGCAGTTCGATCATTATATTTCCTGTGGTAGGCGGGAATGTCTACCAGAAGAGGATTAAAAAAGCGCCAATTCACGTTTGATAAATCTTTAAGCCGTTTAATTTTAGATTTTTTAGGATTATACTTGATCACGGGCAACTTTTTTAAGTCATC
>JABXJU010000375.1 GCA_013375405.1 Candidatus Helarchaeota archaeon | reverse complement strand
AAATATGTTTATAACAATATTATCAAATCTCTTAACCCGGATCTTTATCATGACTTAATTTTTAGGATGGTAAACGAAGAAGACCATATCGAAGATGAAAGTGAAGATGAATTAATAATGAATCGTTATCGAAGAAACCAAAACGTCTAAGGGGTCTAGAAACCAAATTTGATAAAATCCTTGAAAAACCATTTAAGAAAGATAAGAAGCAAATCAATAAGACAGGAAAAAAATTTGGAAAGACAATGAATATGTAAAATCCTGTCAAATAGACCATGTAGTAATTGGACGTAATGGTATTTTTCTAATTGAAACTAAAAACTGGAATCCCGCGACATTACAAACAACAAGATTCTTACCTCATAAATAAGTGGACCGGGCAGGATATATTTTCTTTATTAAATTCAAAAATCTCTTTAGAAGTGTTAAAAAAAAGATACCAATTCGAGGAATTGGAGTAACATTGAGGACCCTGCCCAAATACGATTATCCTTACGTTGAGCAGTTAACGCCAAACAGATTAAGCCCATATATTTTAGGATTTAGAGATTTCTTAAACTTGGATGAGGTTGAGATAATAGCAAATTCTATCACAAGGGTATCTTAGAATAAATTTTCTATATTTATTATTCAGAATTTTCAAAAGTTTATACCCTATTTTTATTTAAATACAATCAATATAATAGAACCTTGTATAAAATGATATTAAATTTTATACTCTAAATAATGATAGAACGAACCATAATTATGACAATTAAAAGTGAAAAGTACCCTGAAGGATTTATTATAAAAAAAAATTACCCAAATGGTAAATTAGCTGTATTTTATCATAATAAAGATGGAGAACCTCTCGCAGAGCTATCAGTTTTCGAAGATTCAATAGAACTTACCTCTAATGAAATTGTGCTAAAAAACTATTCTGAGAATTCAGAAATCGCTCATGAGTTAGTTGATTCTCAAATACTAATTCCTACTGATAGATTTGTTCTAATTAGATCTCATTTATGTCCCATTTGTAAAGTTGCTGTATAAGTCTTGAGAGGATTCAAAACTCTTTATCAGCAAAGTAGACTTATGAGCGCTTAAAATTAATTTCTTTCGAGAGCGTGTAATTCCAACATATAATAATTGATGAGCGCTATTTGTTAAATAGGTATTAACTTCAGGGATAATAATCGTATCACACTCTAAACCTTTAGAACCATGAATTGTGCCAATAACTAATCCCGGACTTTCATAATTATGATCTTTTAATTCTTTCCATTCAATATTCGATGCTGTAAGCAATTTAAAAAAGGGATGTTCGTAATTAATTTTCGCCATATTATACCTAAATAAAACTAAAATCTCTTGTGGTTCTTTTAATAACCTAAGAATTTTATTGACGAGCTTTTTATATTCCTCATCTCGTGAATTTGAAACTATTATTTCAATTATTCCATGATCACCAACAAATTCCTTTGTTGAGATGAATTCGTCATATTTATCCAATAAATGCCGAAGGGAAGGGGGCAAAGATTTCTGGGCTAACATACCAATTTCTATAGGAATTCGATAAGATTTTTCAAACCTTCTAACTCTGCCTTTTGCCTGAATTCCAACATCCGACCAATAAAATCTTTTTCTGGCATAAATTCCTTGCAAACCATCACAGGTGATTAATAACGAATTTAAATTAGGATTTAAAACCGCAATTACTCCTTTAAACCAGTCCTCCTCAAAATCTTGAGCCTCATCAATTAAAATCGCATCATATAGAATCTTATTTTCACCCAAACTTTCCAACATCTGTAGAGATATCTTAGGGACAAAAACATGAAAGAATTCGTCGAATTTTCTCTCCTTTTCAGCTTTTTGCTCTGCCTCCTCATATATCTTTGAAAATCCATTATCAACACTAAGAATATAATGCCTTACCCAGGCATGAAAAGTGCTTATTGTGATATCAGCGTTAAAATCTAATGGATTAAGTAAATGAAAAATTAAGTCTCTGAGTAATCGATTATAACATAAAACCAAAATTTTCCAATCAGGGTGCTTTAAGGCCAAATATCTTGCTCGAGCGATTAAAAGTACAGTTTTTCCACTTCCCGCAACACCAAAAATTAGACGATGCCCTTCCCCGAGTTTTGCGGCCATTTTTTCTTGCTCTAGGTCTAATAGCATAACTTTATCCTCAACAGTAAAACAGTCTTTTAAATCAGTTTGTTTAATAGATGGTAAACGACATGTCGGGATTAAGTTC
>JABXJU010000105.1 GCA_013375405.1 Candidatus Helarchaeota archaeon | reverse complement strand
AGCCTACTTGCAATGAGAACATCCCATGAAATCCCTTGTGGCATCGCTGGTTTATCCTTCAACTTTTGCATCTCCAATTTTAATTCTATATAAAAAATATTTTTTATAAATTTGAATGTCGTGAAATCGCTGTTTCACGACATTATGAAATAATAAACTTTTACAATCAAGATTTGTTCCAATACTTATTAAAAAAATGTAATTGTTCATTATTTACAGTGAAGAAAATGATTCCAGTTAATATACCATTATTAGGAGATAAAGAGAAAGAGGCAGTTCTGAAGGTTTTAGAATCAGGAATGCTTACCCATAAGGCGGGGAAGGGTCCAATGGTCTCAGAGTTTGAAAAAAAGTTTTCTAATTATATAAAAGTGAAGCATTCAATCGCTCTGAATTCTGGAACCGCCGCACTTCATGCTGCCCTTCTAGCATTGGATATTAAATCGGGTGACGAGGTAATTATCCCATCATTTACTTTTGTAGCTACTGCGAGTGTAGCTTTACATGTTGGAGCTAAGCCTATTTTTGTAGATATTGATCCTGAAATTTACACGATGGACCCCCAAGAAGTGGAGAAAGTAATTACGCCAAAAACTAAAGCAATTGTTCCAGTCCATTTATTTGGACATCCTGCAGATTTGGATCCCCTGAAAGAACTTGCTGCTAAGCACGATCTCGTATTGATAGAAGATGCTTGCCAAGCGCATGGTGCATTGTACAAAGGACAGCAAGTTGGATCGGTGGGAGATATTGCGTGCTTCAGTTTTTATCCAAGCAAAAACATGACAACTGGAGAAGGGGGGATGCTTACGGCTAACAATGATGACATTGCGGAGACTGTCCGGATGATCATTAACCATGGCGAGAAAGAAGCGTATCAAACAATGCGTTTAGGACACAATTTCCGGATGCCAGAGGTAGCTGCTGCAATTGGAACCGTTCAAATAGATAAATTACCGAAATTTATTGAGCAACGTCGTAAAAATGCCCAAAAGCTAACTTCTCTCTTAAAAGACAATCCCAATATACAGCTACCCATTGTAAGAGATTGGGCAGAGCATAGTTGGTATTTATTTACTATTCGAACCCTGCAAGATAAGACTTCTATGACAAGGGATTCCTTCGTTAAGAAGATGCATGAAGCTGGTGTTGGTGCCGCTGTTTATTATAAAACTCCCTTGCACTTAATTCCTTATTATAAGAAACTCTATAATTTCCAAGGAGGAAAATTCCCCAAAACGGAAAAAGCTGCTGATGAAGTAGTTTCTCTTCCTGTACATCCAGGTGTTAAAAGTGAGCAGATTTCATTTATCGGAAAAACAGTGAATGCGATTTTACGATAATTCTTTTCTTTCTCTCGATATCATACACTGCTCGCGAACCCGCCTCAGGGCTTGCCAGACGGGGCGATCCGCCCTCTTACAGAGCCAGAAGTCACGGTCGTTTTAAAATGTTTCCTTGAACGGGCTTTCTCTCGATGCCATGCACTGCCTGGCGGGGCAGTCCTGCAGCCTCACGAGCGGGGACGTACGCGTCCCTCTAACAGAGAAGCTTCAAATCATGGAAATCCTTGACCAGCGCCAGCGCCACAAAAAAATGGGGAGTCTCCTCAAAAATTGGGAGTATAGGGTTTCCTCGTTTTCTTCTCCACCTTTCGTGTTATCAGACCTCGGGTTCAAACGAATTATAAATGATGTCAAGGAGGAGAAGCAGAAGCCCCCATGTGTAGACGTTCATAGGGTGTGCGAAAAATAGATCCAGTAGTTTCTCGACGGATCGACCAATTTTCCTATCCATTGAGGGATGGTCGGTAAAGTAATGTTTTACAACTTCTTGAACCTGCATGAGAAGGCGAGGCATACTTACTTCATACTTAGTTTTGCGCAGGTTCTTCAGGTCCTTCTTCAGCATCCCTTTGATTTCCTTCTCCAAGGGGGCAAAGTACCGCGACTGCCACCAAGCCGCCGTTCGCTCTGCTTCAAAGAAGAGCGGGGAGCTATACACCAGTAGCCAGATGTGGGGACGAGGATCTCCTTCTTGGATTCTTCCGACTAATTTGCGAATGGCTTCAATGCTTGGACCTTCTAACTCAATATCGTAGTCTAGTATTTTTAATGTGTCGGTCACGGTCTTGATCATCGGTAAAAACCAATTTAAAAGCGCTTGTTCCTCTTTCAAATATTGGTATTTGTGGGTGGCATACCTCAGGCTTCGATTCCTCCATTCTCTTCGATTCCCTGAAATTGAGGTCATATAATATACTGTGTCTGTAATGAGGAATACGAGCCCGTTCAGGTAGAAATTTGGAGGATTTGATAGGAAAGTTGTGAATATGGAGTCAAAAATATTATTATCCGCAGGATAATCACCAAATATTCCCTCAATCTGTAGCAACAAGGTCTGGATGCTCATGTCGTACTGCCGCTTGTTGTATGCGCTCAAGGCGGTCCGGAACTCCTTCCTCCGCTCTCGAAAAAGGGCGATATTCCACCATTTATAGAGGAGCGTCCTATTGAGGTAGTGCGGGGTGCAGAAATCTAAAAAAACCGATCCCGCATTTGCCACGTTTCTGTCATAAGCTGCAGCGATGATGAAGATAGGGTTGGCCTCCCACTCAGAATTCACCCACAGAGGGATTTTATGGCATAAGGGTTGCAGTAAATTGGCAATTGTTTTAACGATCGGCAGTGCTTGGTGGAGCATGGGATCTATTTCAGATGCGGCATGTTTAACTAGGGGAGGTTTCCGTCTTCGCCGGTACTCTCGAATAAGCGTGAAGATCAAAAACAGGGTGCCGACGATAAAAAATGCGGTGGTGCCCGATTGCATACCCATCGACCACATGGTGCTACTTTCAAATCTCGCCTCTGTAATACTAAAGTATAACGTGCTATTTAAATGTAAAAAGGGGAGTGTCAAATGCGCAAAAATATTTCCCATCCAAGATTTAATATATATATCCCATCCTTAAATATTATGTACTAGGACACCGTGGAGTGGTTAAACTGGGTCAACGTAAATTTTTCGCACTTCATAGTCACTGATTATTTTCTGTGGGACGGCATCGGTCCCGAACCTGATATACTTGAGGACTGATTTGATGATTAATGAGGGAAGAAGAATGAAATTATCATATAAATTACTTTCAGCAGTATTAAAGGGTAAGTAGAGCATGTGTAGCAAAATCGTTACCTTTAAGGGAAGGGAGTTCAAGGTTCAAAACAATACCTTGGATTTAAGCGATCAGCGAATCCGTCACATCGGCCTATTACACGGGTTTAACGAACTGTCCGATTTGGAAAGGTTGGATCTCTCTTTCAATGAACTTTCAGATGTAGAGATAAGGGGATTAACTCACCTAGTCGAATTGAAAGAACTAAACCTCTCCTACAATCACCTTGACTTATTCAGACCCCCCGGACTCAGACCCCTTGGAGGATTAAAACCGTTCGATCTTCGAAACCTCGAGACCTTGGATGTAAGTTTTAATGAGATTACTAGTATGGATGGGCTGAAAGCGCTCCCGAAGATCAACCTGTTGCGGATTGAGGGCAATCCTGTAACTAAATACTACACTGTGTATAATAACAGAAGAAACTTCAACTATACTATGGGGCAGTGGGGCGTCACCCCAGGAGAGATAACAGATGACGACCGCCTCTTAGCAGCTATAAACCGTGCTCGAAACCACCCTCAATTCCAGATGACATGGGTGGATGTTCCCTTCTATCATTTCTATCATGATCAAACGGATAGAGTACTATGCCCCATCTACGAAGGGACGCTCTGCATTCAAGGTTACGAGCCTCGTGAACATGGGTGGGAGATGACTGATCCCATCGTCATTGTTGAATCGCTAGAGGCGGAGGAACGCTCCTTAATTAAGAGGTTGAAAGTTAACGGCTGTGGATCCGGGATTATTCAATCCGAGAGTCAAGACTATCCGAACCTTGAAGTGTTGGATTTTTACGACAATAGAATAGGCATCGACAATATAGTAGATGCCATCAGCAATATCCCCCCAAAGTTAAAGATTCTGAATGTCTCGAAGAATGAAATAACGAAGATCGATGGATTAATGGATTTAAATAAATTAGAAGAACTAAACCTGTCCCATAACCAGATTTCGAAAATTACTGGTCTTCAAAAGTTACCCCAATTGCGATATCTGGATCTTAGCTACAATCAAATTAGCGAAATCAGCAACTTGGCGTCGATTAAAAGCTTAAGATGGCTAGATCTAAGTGGAAATCCCATTCAGCAGGTGAAAGGGTTGAACCGGCTCCAAACTTTAGAAGCGCTAACCCTGACTGACACTCAAATTAGCCAGATAGATTGTCAGGAGCTTCCCCCGAACTTAAAATACCTCAATCTCGGTCGTTCTAAAATAGATCTGATCAATAGGGAGGAGCGCGCTAGTTTCAGACTTGAAAAAGAAATGATCTAAAGACAAAAATTCTTTATTTCATTCTTTTTTTTTCGCTCACTCCGCATCTTCATCCTCATCCTCTTTCCCATACGTCGTGACGTGGGAAACATTTTAAAACAACCTTGCTGAAAATGAACTTGGATGATTAAAGATGAGCGAACCTTTTAGGGATGATTAAAGATGAGCGAAGATTTTAATGCCCTTGAAAAGGTTATCATTGAAACTGAACCAGATAAGCCAATAACACCACGCGCAAGCAGCGCGTAGGTTTCAGACTTGTGAACTTTGAAAAAGAAATGATCTAAAGGTACCTGAACTACAATGTCAGAGGAAAAGGTAACCGAAGAGATAAAGCGCTTCCAAGAATTGGCGGTAAAAATCTTAATCCCAATGGATCTCGTGATAAATCGTCTCCATCGTAGAGATACCGTAAGATCACTTTACTTTGCTTTAGCAGATTCCCGCGAGCGCCTTATTCAATTTTTAAATATTAAAAAAATTACTGAATTCGTTGCTATTAATCTACAAATGAACCAACTTCTCAATAAAATCACCAAACTTGACCAGGATTCCCACTTTTCTGAATCTGAATCCTTAAAATTGATTATCACCATTTCGGAATGGCGATCATTAATCTACAACGCCGTGGTTTCTATGACCAAAGATGGGATCTAATTCTTGTAAAATTGGTTTATTAAAAAAGGACAGGGAGAAATATCATGGAGGAAATTATTAATAGAATAGAAGATTTGAAGAACCCAGATAATATAATTCGCTATGAAGCCATAGAATTTATTTCTGACTTTTTTGATATGCACCGTAATGAAAGTCTTAAAGAATACGCGATTCCAAAGATAATCGAACCCCTAATTAATTGTCTGAAAGATTCTGATTCGGATGTCCGATTTAACGCAGCGATGGCTCTTGCTCGGTTGAGGTACCCGAGAGGCGTGGAATATTTGATTGAGTGCTTGAAGCATTCAGATCCAGGGATGCGAGAGAGTGCCGCCTCTAAACTGGGTGAGTTAGGGGATACAAGTGCCGTAGAATCTTTAATAGAATGTTTAAAAGATGATGCGAAAGATGTTCAAACAAGTGCAATATGGGCACTTGGCAAATTGGGGGATTCAAAAGCGCTACAACCTCTTACTGAATGTTTGAATGCTTCTGATTTAGAGGTACGTATAAGGACGGCAGACGCACTTGGCAATTTGGGGGATTCAGGAGGGATTGATCTTCTGCTTCCATGTTTGAAGGATAAAGAGAGGAGCTTACGAAAAGCTGCAGCAAATGCACTTGGCAAGTTAGGGGGATTAAAAGCATTAGATTACTTGCTTGAATGCTTAAAAGATAAGGATTTAGGAGTACGAGCAATAACCGCAAGTGCTCTTGGTAATTTGAAGAGTTCAAAAGCCGTGGATCCTCTAATCAAATGCCTACAAGACAAAAAATTCAAAGTAAGAGCAAAAGCAGCAGAAGCACTTGGGGAACTAGGTTACCCCGTGGCAGTAGAATCCTTGATTGAAATGTTGAATGATAATGAATCAGATGTACGAGCAAGCTCCGCGAAAGCCCTTGGCAAATTGGGGGATTTAAGAGCAATAGAACCATTGATTAAGGGTTTAAAAGATGAAGATCTATGGGTGAGAGTATGGTCAGCAGCTGCGTTGGGCGAATTGGGTGACACAAGAGCAATAGAACCATTAATTAAACTTTTGAAGGATAAAGAAAAACGGGTGCAATTTTGGGCAGCGAAAGCCCTTGGTGAATTAGGTGATGGAAACGCAATATCGCCACTAATCAACTATCTAAAGGACAAAACCCCACGAGTAAGAGCAACTGCAGCTGAAACACTTGGGAAATTGGGTGACCCAAAGGCAATATCACCATTAAAAGAGCTTCTAGAGGATGAATATGAGGTTGTCCGAGAAGCAGCAGAGAAAGCTCTTAGAAAACTGACCGAAAATTGAAAATAAAGTTTTTCAAATCATTTTTAAATAATGGACTATATCAAAATACAGAATTTTTTAATTTTTAGAATATCCTAAAAGATAGGGATTATGATTATAATGGTATATCTAGATTTGGAATTACTTGGGATCACACTTCCTACTGCAGGATTTTTAATTGCAAGCTTATTGATGTTTAGAAAGGCTTGGAAAACACGTGAAAATACCGATGCATTTCGGACTAATCTATTTTTTGCTATCGGATTTGTTTTTCAAGCAATAGGTTTCTTTTTCTGGTTCGCTAGACTTTTACTATATCCTCCAAATATTCTTGTTAGCGACCCAGAATTTTCACAAATAGAATTATTATTCAAATTAGCTTACACCTTTTCAGGGATAGGACTTCCTTTTATAACATTCTTTGGAATATCCTTAGCAAAGGGGTCCAAATTCTTTCAAAAACATAAATGGATATATATACTACCTTACATAGGTTATGCAATCCTCTTTTATGTAATGTATTTTGTAATTGAACTTCTACCTATTTATCATGGTGCAAACTCTACTCTCGAATTCACTTTTAATCTAGGGGACCCTACAGGATTATTTATTTCTCTCTATATGACGGGATTGTTAATTATTCCTATGTTGGTATTCATATATTATTTAAAACAAATTGGACGTGACTCACCTCAATTTAAACGAGTATTTGCTATAACCATCGGGATGCTTGTGTATACCCTCTTCATCATTCTTGAAGGCGGGAAATTTATCCCCGACCTCATTTTTGATGTCAGAATTGGCATTTTCTTTGGAATGCTCATCCTCATTTATAGCCTCTACTTCATGAAAATCAAAAAATAAATTTTATATATTTTTAAAAAAAGAGAGAGTATTAGAGTTTTTTAATTCAATGGAGTTAATAGTCACTTGAACTCGCTAAAGCTACAATCCCACCGACCAATCCAATTATAGAAATACCCAGAAGCATTATATGCCCTATTAAACTCCCTATGATATATCCTGGGTCACCTGCGGCTATTGTTATACCCATGCTCTGTAGCATTGATATAATAAGAAAAATAATTACAAAACCACTTGCCCCTAAGCCAATACCACCCATAACTCGTTGGGTTGTCCCCTTTACAATTACTGCCACGATGCCCATCACCATAAGTGCTATTGCTATCATGAGAAATATAAAACCGCGTCTTATTAGAATGTTGGTTAAAGGACCTAAAAGAGGATCGGCGTAAAATACCGGGAGTAATATTGCTTGAAAAACGATTAAGAAGAGTATACTAAACACTAAAAGAACAGTGCCACCAACTATCATTATAATAGATCCAGCTTTTCCCATCGGTTAATCCCTTCAATTTATTTTAATACAAATAAGAATTATTTTAAATGGAGATTGTAATACCTATTTAAATCTAACCTAATTTTCAAGATATAATTTTATTAAGCTTGTGAGAAGAGAGGTTACAATTCTATTTCTCATTAAGCGATGATAAAACATCTAAAACTATATCAGATATTCTATCTAAATTCTGAAAAATCTTTGGAGTTATGGAGATCTTCTCGTTCTCGAGCCCTTTACCACTTGGTTTATCGGTGACAATAAGAATCGACGCTGTGGGGATGTTAAATAATTCACCTAGGGCTACAACGACCGATGACTCCATATCTATGGCGATCGCTCCATGATCTCTCGCCTTTTCTAATAGCTCCAAGGGTTCTCTAAATAGTGCGTCATGTCCCCATACTGGACCTTTATGAAATTCTACTTTATTCTTTTCTAATTCTTCGTTTAATAACGATGTTAAAGTCGAATTTGCTGCTACTTTCGGATAATTTTCTTTGGTATCAAGATAATGTAGAGAGGTTCCATCCCCACAAATTACTTCCGAACATAAAACTATATCCCCTACATTTATATCTTCTTGCAATCCCCCACAATAATCTAAACGAACAATATGGCTTACATTTGATCTCTTTAATGCCTCCAAAACCATTGCTGCCGCTGGCGCTCCCATTCCAGTACTAACTACTGATATTGGAACATCTTTATACGTTCCTTTTGCAGTTCTTCCGTATTCTTTGACCTCAATATGTTTTTTAATTTGTTGGACTACATAATCCGTGGCTGGTAAAATCACTTTTGGTGCAATCTTTGCGGAATTACAGTTCAACACCATATATACTATCTTGTTGTTTTGTGACATGAATCGCATCACACCTTTTGCTAAATACGCTTTCAAATAATTTTTTAACGTTCGTAAAATGGGCATTCTTCTTCATTCCGAGGAATTCATCCCACTAGCTAGGAATTTTTTTTAATTTAAATAGGAATAAGGCATTAATCTTTTATAATTTGGTATAGGAATTAAGATAGTATGATTGACATAAAACTGTTCAGAGACAATCCAGAAATTATCATCGAATCAGAAAAGAAAAGGTTTAAGGATCCAGCAAATGTTGAAAAAGTTATAAAGTATGATAAAAAGTGGAGGGAAGTTAAACGGGAATTAGATTCATTGAGGGAGGAACGTAATAAAATTACTTATGAAATTAATGATTTGAAAAAACAAGGTGAAGATTTTTCTCAACTCATAGCCCGGATTAAGGCGATAAAGGAAGAAATTCCCCAAAAAGAAGCCATGGAAAAGGAATTGCTCGAAAAAAGAGAAAAAGCAAGATACATCGTGGGAAATATACTTCACGAGTCAGTCCCTATAGGTGAATTTGAGGACTCTAATAAAATTGAGCGAACATGGGGCAAAATTCCGAAATTTGATTTCACACCAAAAGGGCATGTTGAGTTAGTCCAGACGATTGACGGTGTAAATCTAGATATTGCAGCAAAAATCTCTGGAGCACGAACTTATTACTTAAAAAACGATTTAGTATTGCTCAATTTCGCCTTAATTCAATTCGCCTTAGATTTTTTAATTGATAAAGGTTACACTCCATTCATTACTCCTTATTTCATTAAGCATGAAGTTATGGAAAAAGCGGCTGAATTGGCTGATTTTGAAGAACAGTTATACAAACTCGAAGGGACAGATCTCTTTTTAATTGCAACCTCCGAACAAACCCTTGCTGCTTTACATATAAACGATGTAATCCATGTGGATGATTTACCTCTGAAATATACCGCATATTCAGCATGTTTTAGACGGGAAGCAGGGTCTCATGGCAAAGATACTAAGGGAATTTTTAGAATTCACCAGTTCGATAAAGTAGAGCATTATGTATTTTGTAATCCCGAAGATTCATGGAAATTTCATGAAGAGATGATTGAGATATCCGAAGATATCTTCCAACAATTGGAAATTCCCTATCGCATTGTGAATATTGCAAGTGGCGAAATGAACGATAATGCAGCTAAAAAATATGACCTTGAAGGCTGGTTTCCTGCCCAAAACCAGTATCGAGAACTTGTGTCATGTAGCAATTGTACCGATTACCAAGCCCGAAAATTGAATATCAAGTATGGAATTCGCGGCAAAGAACGATTTATTGTCCATACCCTGAATTCAACCGCTATTGCCACCGAACGAACTATCTGTTGCTTACTAGAAAATCACCAAAACGAAGATGGCTCAATAAATATACCAACTGCTTTGCAAAATTATATGAAGGGCAAGAAGAAAATGTCTGCTAAAACTAATTAGATTAAAATTATCCAGACATAAAGGTACTAATTTATAACAAACAGATAGAAAAACTCTAAAATTACTTATTTTAAAAAATGATAACTTTAATGATTCAACAAAAAGACAAATAGAAGAAAAGATATTAAACCTTGTAGAAAATAAATTACGTATTGAGGTTGAGTTCAAGAAAAGCCTTAATAGAGAAAGAAATGGAAAATTTCACGTTGTTAAATCAATAGTAAAACGAAGTAATATAACTCATTGAATAGTTTGGTGGGAGTTATTTGCCTTACACTTATGGTGATCTTCCTGAATCCAGGACAAAACTGTATTATCCATTAGGCCAATATAATATGAGGATATATTCAAAGATGGGCTATGAGTATCTGCAGAAGATGCGCAAGGAAAGTGTTGACATGGAATATCCAGTAATCAAGGAGCGGTTGAATGAAACTATTGCTGCAACTCAAGCTGTCATAGATGGAAAATTACCCGGTGATAAAGTTCTTAGTTATATGATATTTCCGCCTGTGTCATCTCAACGAGGTGATTTGACACAAGGTAGCATGAAACTATTGTATGGTGATTCTGTAGATTTGACATTCATAGTGATGGACGATGATAAGGATGGAGAGATTTACTTTATCCTTAATGGGCACTGTGAAGAAGGAATACCCGTAGATTGGTGGATGGTGAACACGGATGACGAATTACTCGACCGAAGACATCTCAAACTAGGATATAAATTACGCGAGTTACCTTCGAGGATTAAAGATTTGACTGATTGTGGGCGAAAAGCAATTCATATACTGAAAGATATTCGAAATGAACGGACTCCCCATTGGAGTCTCTCCTCATATCATATTAGCATGGTTTGGGGCTCAGGAATGGCAAATCAATTATTCATGCGGTCATCTTGGGAAGGTTTTGCATCTCTCTGGGATGGCGTGAATGCCAAACGGTTTTATGGACTCCCTGATTATTGGTTTTGCTATGTTCCGTGGCCTTCAATGGTAAACACCTTATTTATGATGAGCCGCGCTCAATGGGCTCTGCGAATTTGTGGATTATCGACAGGGCACAAGCTCTATCTTCAGGGACTGGAAGACGTCATAACTGATTGGATGCTTGAGAAATTTCCTGAGATTTATAATGAGATTCTAAAGGAACTGATTGAGCAACGAGGTGTTCCTCGCCCTTCCCAAACCTTAGAATGTCAAGTACCAAATTTAAAAGACGGAAGTATTTATGAAAGGGAAGAATTCGACTGGAAATACCCACGACCAGACGACTTTATACGCTTAGAAGACTTAGGAATAGATTTTGACCAATTTATTAAAGGAGTATTTTTAGATGTGACCCATGAAACAACAGAGAAAGTGACGGGATCACATATCATATCCTATGGGATTGGAAGGAATACTGAGTTTGTTTAGCTTATTATTATTACCATTAATCTGAAAAAAAAATTCAAAATTTTTAAATCCTTGTAACTCTATTTTTTCCTTTAATTAAAAAGTTTGGTGGGATCTATTTGCCGTACACTTATGGTGATCTTCCTGAGACTAGAACGAAACGGTATTATCCGTTAGGAAAACATTTAATGCGGGTTCATTCCAAGATGGGCTTCGATTATCTACACAGGATGCAAGATTCAAGTAATGCGATGCAATACCCAGTGCTAAAGGAACGGTTGACCGAAACTATTGCTACAACACGTGCAGTCCTGGAGGGGAAACTGAGAGGCGAAAAAATTATAACTTATATGATTTTCCCGCCTGTCTCTTCTCAAAGGGGCGATTTAACGCAAGGAAGTATGAAATTACTCTATGGCGATTCAGTAGACCTTACGTTCATCGTTATGGATGATAATCAAGATGGCGAAATTTCCTTCATTTTAAATGGACATGAGGAGGATGGCATTCCCGTTGACTGGTGGTTGGTGGGACGTGATGACGAGTTACTTGAACGACGACACCTCAAATTAGGGTATAAGCTGAAAGAATTACCTTCAAAAGTGAAAAATTTGACGGAATGTGGGAGACTGGCGATTAATATTTTAAGAGATGTTCGGAATGAGCGGACCCCTCATTGGAGCACTTCAGCATACCATATTTGTATGACTTGGGGAAGCGGGGGGTCAAATCAATTACTTATGCGATCCTCATGGGAAGGATTCGCAAGTTTATGGGATGGCGTGAACGCGAAACGTATTTATGGACTCCCTGACTATTGGTTTTGCTATATTCCATGGCCTGCTATGGTCAATACATTGTTTCTGATGCAACGGGAGCAGTGGACGATGCGGATTTGTGGGTTAACGACGGGCCATAAATTGTACCTCCAAGGTCATGAAAATATCGTGACTGATTGGATGCTTGAGAAATTTCCTGAAATTTATAATGAGGTTTTAAAAGAACACATTGAAAAAAACGGGGTTCCTACCCCGGTTCAAACCTTAGAATGTCAATTACCGAATTTGAGAGACAAAAGTGTTTACGAAAGGGAAGATTTTGCCTGGTATTACCCACATCCTGAAAATTTCATAAAACTTGATGATTTGGGAATTGATTTTAAAACATTCATAAAAGGGATCTTTTTGGATGTGACCCATGAAACCACGGAGAAAGTAACAGGTTCCCACATTATATCCTATGGAATGGGCAGGAATACTAAGTTTGCCTAATCTTTTTTTACAAAAATTTTATTTTTTTTCTACATCTTCTTTCGCAATACTCCCTTATCATCTTGTTTTAAAATTTTGTCGGGACAAATTCTTTCTCTTACAAGTTTTACTTTTCCCTCCCTCTCTCTCTGTCTTTAAGTATCAGGTCTACCTTATCTTCGATAGAATCCAAGGAATGAATGATAAAATGGTTATGGAACTTGAGATGTCTCAAAGGAAAGAGGAAAAAAAGCTTTCACAAAAAAGCTTCGCCGAATTAAAGTTAGGAGATAATATAACAGCCTTAGCTGAAATTACTCAAATTCAGCACGACGAGAAAAATACTCCCCCCGCATGGGTGTTGTTTTATTTATATGATGGAACCTCCACAATCCGCCTTTTCAGGAACCGAAACAGAAATTTCGAAGTTGGCGATGTCGTAATCATAGATTTGGATATTCGGGAAGGGAAACCCTTTAAAAATAAACCTCAACTCGCTTACAGAGCTAACTTCATGCGGAAAATCGATAAAAGTGATCCTCGATACACTAGTCACTTACAAAACTTGCGTTATAAAGGAATTTTATGGAAATCTGATATCCAAGCGCTCCCTGATGGGACTCGAATTAAAATTTTTACAAGGATTTTAAATTTACATCCTAATAACGGTGTAAAGGAAAAATATCAAAAAGTGATTATTGCTGATCTAGAGAACAAACCAATTAGTCTCTGGTTCCCAAAAGAATGTTTCCCCATCTTCGAATCTATAGAGGAAAGAGAGTAC
Organism: Candidatus Helarchaeota archaeon; assembly: GCA_013375405.1. The sequence continues at coordinate 1,003 of JABXJU010000105.1, read as the reverse complement.
TTTGTCCTCAAGGCCATTGTCAAAACAATAGAACACAATATGTCTGCACGGTTTCTTTCCTTTGATACCTATATACAGGGCAAAGATGCTTATAAGGATTCAATAGCCCGCCAATTTTTCGAGGAACAGATTAGTTATTATTCCCAAGAATTAAATACCTATTTGAAACTCTGGAAAACATATGTTTCTAAGCCCAATGAACGTATCGACATGCTTTTGTTGATGATAGGAATCTTCCGGAGAGATATGTACCAATAAGACGCAGTAAATTGTTCTTTCCCTTTTATCTTACATTAGAAGGATTTCTAACAATAAAGATTTTGAAGGTTGCAATTTTTGCTCCAATAATTTGAAATGTAAATTGATTATTTTTAATTTGAATATCCGTTATTTGGGCATCATTCACTTCCTGTTCATCTAAATTCACAATTTTCACATCTTGAATAGCTTGATGTAACTTCAACGTTCCCTTGGTAGGAGATTGTGAGGAGTTATACAGCCGAATGATAAGTGCTGAATCCTCCTCTGCTTTTTTACAGGCGCTAAGGATAAGATAATTGGGTTCTATCCTAACAAAACTTGCCTTCTCAGGTAGAAATTTTGGTCCAAAATAATCTGGCGGAAGGAGAAGGGGAAGTCCTTTAAAAAAGATGTGATCCGGGACCCGTAACGCAGTTCGCATTACCTCTGGATTGAAGGTTTTAAGGGGAATGTTGAATTCCTGCGCAATTTTGTAACTCTTTGAAGACAAGAAATCTTGGTTGTGAGTTGTAATCGAAAGATGGAAGGTATGGTTTCCCAGGCATTGGGCTTCGGGGGCGGCGAAATCTGGACCGGCAGGTTCTTTTTCTCTAGTAATCATGTATGAAAGAGCAAGCCACCCAATACAGCGGAGAAGCGTAATTGCTATTGTGACATTCCCATTCTCTTCTTGAATTGCTTCATACTCCGGTAATCCTCGATTACAAATCGTGATTCCCGCTTTTCCATCATTAATACTAAT
>JABXJU010000374.1 GCA_013375405.1 Candidatus Helarchaeota archaeon | reverse complement strand
ATAACTATTAGAGGGATGGAAGTTAAGAATAGACTAGCGTTTCCACCAATGCTTTCAATGTCCTCCGATGCTAATGGATGTCCTACTGAAAAAACATATAATGTTTATGCGACAAAAGCTCGTGGAGGCACAGGATTAATTACATATGAAGCAGTATCTGTGGAACCCGTAATTCTTAGTGCGCGAAATGTTAGTGCGAATATAGGAAAAGATGATAATATTCCAGTATATAAGGAACTTACTGAAGCGGTGCATAAATACGGGGCGAAGATTGGGATGCAATTAGCTGATGGTGGTTTAATAGGTTTTGTTCTTGCTTCAATCTTCGGTTTCGAAATAGAACCGAGAGGTCCATCATCCGTGGATTTATTATATTTAACTTCGGCTTATGAAGTAATGGTTCCCTCATGGCCAGATACGTTAAAACAGACAGGGGCTATATGTAAAGAAATGTCTATTGAGGATATTATTAGAATAGAAGATTTATTTGCTGCAGGAGCAAAAAGAGCCATTCAGGCGGGATTTGATTTTATTGAGATCCATTCTGCTCATGCTACTTTACATTCTGCCTTTTTAGCACCTTATTCTAACGTAAGAACTGATGAATATGGAGGTTCTACAGAAAACCGGTGTAATTTTTTACTAGAAACGATGGAAAAAATTAGAAAGAGTATTGGTGATAAACCTCCGCTTTTTGTTCGAATATCCGCAGATGAGTTAGTACCTGATGGACTAAAAATTGAAGAGACAAAAAAAATTGCGCAAATAATAGAAAATGCAGGAATAGATTGCATTGATGTTAGTCAGGGCAACATGATACGGAACCCAAAAGGTATTCAAATTCCGACTTATGTGAAACAGGGGGGTTTCATTCACTTAGCAGAAGAAATTAAAAAGGTAGTTAATGTTCCAGTTATCGGTGTTGGAAGAATCGTTGATCCTAGAATGGCTGATGAATATATCCAACAAGGTAAAGCAGATATAATCTACATGGGACGTCAATTGATATGCGATGCTGACACGCCTAATAAATATTTTAACGGACAACTTGATGACATTAAATATTGCATGGGATGTTTACAAGGATGTACTACAACATGCGTGTACGATGCCTATAGTGGTCAAAATTATAAAGCACTCAGGCCATCAACTGATTTAAAGAAAATAGTTGTGTTAGGAGCTGGTATTGCGGGAATGGAAGCCGCTAGAGTAGCAAAATTACGAGGCCATGAAGTAGAAATATATGAAAAATCAGACAAAATAGGAGGACTAATACCTCTTTTGGCAATGGAATATAAAAAAGAGGAATTCATGAACATTGTGAATTATTTAGGAACACAATTAAAGAAATTAGAAGTGCCTATATATCTCAATAAAGAGTTGACAAGTGAAGAAATTTCTGATTTAAAACCAGATATATTAGTCTTAGCAACTGGTACTGAAGCAACTATCCCAAAAAACTTGGAAGGAACACCAAATATAGTAACTCAAGATGAAGCAATTTTGAAAAGCAAGCCTATTGGTAAAAATATCGTAATCTGGGGCTTAGGGGCATATTGGAGAGGGGGTCCAGAAACCGCAATAACATTAGCGGAACAAGGATATAATGTCAAAGCATTAATGGGGTCTAACACCACCGTGGCAACCGAAATGTTACTTGCGACAGGAAGGCGATTTTGGATACTTGAATATTTAAGAGATAACAAAATCCCGATTTATATTAAAGCGAAACTATTGGATGTTACAGAAAAGGGAGTTAGGTTTCTCGATGAAAATAAAAGTGAGCGATTTATTGAAGCTGATACTTTAGTATACTGCGGATCACGAGTTACAAGTGGTAAAAAGTTAAAAAAACAACTTGAGGGAGTTGCGCCTAAAATTGAACTTATTGGCGATTGTAAAAGATCTCGGGATATCGCTGGAGCCATGAACGATGCCCAAACTTTTGCTAGAAGATTAAAGTAAATTTATTAAAAAAAAGTTCTTAAAAGGAATTAAAAAAAATTATCAATAAAGATTATATAATGTAATTTTTTAAAATAAATACTGGATTGTGAACAAAAATGTCGCAAGAACAAGTTGAAGCATATTTAAATATTATTAGAAAAAAAGAAGGAATTACACCAACAACTACCTTTGGTGATATTGTAAAGCGGAAAGCTAAAAAAGTAGGAGACAAGGTTTTCTTAACATATATTAGAGATTTTGATAAGGATATTGAGGAAAGATATACCTATAAAGACATGCATCTGAA
>JABXJU010000104.1 GCA_013375405.1 Candidatus Helarchaeota archaeon | reverse complement strand
CTCGCGATCTCCTGTTTTAAGGATTCAATTAATTTCTTGATTTCAAAGTCAGTTAACAACCCACTGTTCCAGAAAGTGTCCAAGAAGGGAAATACCTATTATAATTATTCATCTTACCCCAAAATTCGCAAGAACTTCTATTTCGAATGGAAAACGAAATTTCCCAGCTTCCACACTCACTATTGCCACTCCTCAGCCCGCATCACGAAAGATATTTTAAAGTCGTGGAATTCGTGTTGCTTTAAGAAAAAAAGACGCCTTCCTAATCCCGTCTATAAAAAGAACTCAATGAAGTTGGAAGAATGCCTCTGCTATCTCGACGGGAACTATGTGGTGCTGGTGGTCGAACCGCGAAGCAAGTTGTACATTCCCTTTCACCCGAGTTGCCATTTTCATAAATTGAAAACTAATAAGCACGGCGAAATTGCCTTGAAGTTAAATTCAGATCGCACGGTGGACATTTTCATCCCGTTTACTCAAGAGGTACAACCGCGAGAAGTCAAATCCCTCCTCTTCATTGACACGAATGAGCGCAGTGTGGATTTCCTGCTGGTCGATGAAACGAGCGCGCAGGTAAGATCGCTGGACACCTCATCACTTTCCACCACTCATTTTACGTATTCTCTCAAGCGACGAACTATTGCCCGAAAGATCGCCCAAGACTCGAAATATCAACCCCAACACCGAAAGGAGTTACTCGATAAATACGGCAAACGGGAACGGAACAAGACCACAAACACAATGCATGAGATAACCAATGAGATCGCAGAAATTGTTGAGTCAACTGCGGCGATAGTCGTCTTCGAAGATTTAACGAACATTCGGCAATCGCTTGCGCGCCAAAAGAATCTCAAACCCCACCAGCAGAAAAAATCCAAGAAAATGCGGCGCAGGTTGAACCGCTGGAACTTTCGGCAATTTCAAACCTATTTAGAATATAAGGTCAATGCGACGGGGCATCCCGTCCAATATATCAACCCTCGATATACCTCGCAACGATGCTTGCGATGTGGCAAAAGAACCAAATGCAGGGGAAAAGTATTCACCTGCAAACATTGCGGGTTCACCATAGACCGCCATATCCAAGCCACGCTGTATATTGGCGAGGTATTTCTGAATACTCAGAATGTAGCGAGACCCGATCCCGCTGAAAGGCATCAAATGACGATAACGGAGCGAGCATTTCGTAAATGCAAGGACGCCATTATCCGAGAGGCAAGTCAATGCGATGAAATTATTGGAATTTATCCACTTTTATCTACTTGACAGATCGGTTAGAATTCAAGTAAATAGAAGAAAATTTTATTTCAAAGTTTCTTTTGTAGTTTTAAGATACGAGCGATATTATCTACAAGGATTAGGAAAAAGAGGCGTTGATTTAAAACATCAAAATGCGATACTGTTCCTAGTGATACTAGTTTTGCAACTTCTGTTTCGGTTAATTGATTTTTTTTAATTAAATCCATGCGAACCTTAAACTGATCTTCCATTTGCACTGGAATAAGGATTTCAAGGATGGATTTTCTGAGAAAGGTGAAAAATTCAGGGGTACTATATGATTTGACCTTAGATTGAAGATAAGTAAAAATATCCTTTTCTAAGAGTGCGTCAATTGCATGGTAATCTACCATTTTGGTATGGATATTGGTATTGAAAAAGTTAAGAGTCTCGTGTTTCAATTTTTCTGAAATTTTCCATGATTGCATGCGAAGTTCTAATTTTTGCAAAAAGATCGATTTTAAATATTTTTTATATTCAATTATATAAGCCCGATTTTGCTTTGCATCTGAACAAACTTCAATTATTTCACCCCTCGGGGTTAAATAGACAAATCCTTTCCCCTCGGGTCCAATTCCCCCTGTGATCACCATACCTACAATAGGATATTCATATTTATATTCGCCATGTTCAAATTTTTTCTTAGTTTTTTTCAATAATGGGGCATAAACAAGATGCCTTTCGAAAGGGCTCATTATCTCAGCAAAAACACGCACTAGCTCAAGAGATCTATCTTGACCGAGTAGGTCTGATTTTTTTATTTTAAAAGCGAAGTAGTCCTCATCGAATTTTTCTTTTCGACGCTCATAAAGTTGGTAATAATCCTTAAACGTGCCGATTTTACGAGTTCGTAATCCATAGTTAGTATATATGTCAATATAATAATAAATACTATTGATTATCTCCTTTAGAGGGAGATTGTAGTTAAACATCATAACATTGGGGCGATTTACCAAGAAATTTGATAAATGGTCTGGTAAGGAACTCACGATAAAGTTAAAAAATCCATCAGAGAGATCACCGAATAGACTCTCTAAATTTGCAGTAATCATTTCGTGATTAGTTTCGGAGATAGGAAAAAGACGTTCTATTTTTCGCCCGCAAAAGAGCTGATAATCATTAGCGAACTTTAATATTCGAAAAATTTCGTTAATATTCATCCCTGTTTGTAGATTATGAACAAACAAGTTGGAAATTTTCCCTTCTATATCAGGAATTTGAGTTATATCTATTGAAATGCCATCATCATGAAGTTTATCCATCAATCTTTCAAAAGCAGTAAGATTTCCAGTTCTTAAAAAACGATTCAACTGCCTAATATAAGGGTCTTCAGGGAAGTTCATATGACTTAACTCTAAAGTTTCGTTCCAATAGAAATAATTTCACTAATAAGAATAGTCGCCACCTCTTTAGGACCGGCTCCTATTCCAAATAACGTGATTTCGCCCGAGTATTTCGTAAAAATATGAATTGCATTCATAATTCCATTTACATGGGCTAATGGATTGGAGAGATTGATGGATTTAGGTTCGACCGAGGCCTGAATCCCATTGTTAGCTACTTCGAGTGAGGCGATATGTTTAATAACTTGATTATTTAGGTGGGCTTCTAGAATTTGCGCTTGTGAAATGGCTTCAATCCCGTGGGTCTTTATTTCCGTAAGAGTTAGATGCGTACCTAGGAGAACATTTGCAATGATCACAAGTTTCCTTGCAGCATCTAAACCTGAGATATCATCTGTGGGATTTGTTTCACAAAATCCTAGCTTCTTCACCTCATTTAATGCCTGTGGGTAGGTGCTACCCTCACTCAATCGAGTAAGTATATAATTGGTCGTCCCGTTAAGAATTCCTTCTATCTTTAAAATTTCATTAGCGGCCAGCCCGCTTTGGACCGTTGTAAAAAGGGGAATGACACCACCAACCGTTGACTCAAAGCGAAATTCACACCCATTTTGACGTGCAAGGTCCATTAATTCATGATATTTCAAAACTAATGGGCTTTTATTTGAAGTTACAACATGTCGCTTATTTTGAAATGCTTTCTCAATATGAGATAATCCAGGATCCCCATTTGGAGTTGATGGAGTAAGTTCGACCAAAATATCAAACGGAACTTGTTGGAGTACTTCCTCAAAAGATAGATTCACACTGCGATTAAGCAGTTCGGTATTCTTTAAAGAGAGCATTTCTTGGAGATTGAGTCCTTGTTCCGTTTCATCTATGATGGTATAATCAATATCAATTATTCCAGTAACTACTATATTAAAAGAAAGGTTTTTGAGATGATTCTCTTTCTCTAGTAGCATCTGAGCTAGACTACGCCCTAAATTACCGAATCCAACAAGAACGATTCTTATCGTTTTTGACGGACATCTATCCAATGCCAGACCTTCACCTTCTTAAATATAGTAGTTAATTTATTATCGTGTGATTTTCGTTGTCTTAAATAAATCTAGATATTCGGGATGATCCTTAAAATATCGCCGAACGGGTTCTAAAATTTCACTTATTTTATCCGCAACTGCGGGTTTTAAATCACCTGGATGAATTTGTTTGGTTTTGTATTGCTCCATTAATTCGGGGAGCGTGACAGAAATATCGCCTCCATATTGAGCTGGTCGTTTAATTTCTAGTACGGAGTCTTTGTCACGTAAAATAATATATTTTGCAATCTCTATAATAGGATTTTCCTTGAGTTGTCCTTCGGGGCAATATGCTTTTTTAAGTTTACGTTTGATTTCCTTAGGAGAATCATGGATAAAAATTGCAGAGTCCGGACGGCTTTTACTTTGTTTCATACTAATTTGGGAATCGATGGCCTGATCGGCATCATACCCCATTCTTTCGGTTTTTTGTAAACCCATTAATAAATGATGATGAACCGCAATAGGTTTCCAGTATCCAATTTTAGGCCCGATCTCCCGTGCTAGCATATTGGCATTACGCTGATCAAGCCCTAATTGTGTTATATCGACTTTTAGTTTGAAAATATCAGCGCACTGCATAAGAGGGTAAAGAAAAAAGGCTATCGCAAGTCCATCATATTTATCAACGAGTCGTCCCATGATGGGGAGGCATCTGCGAATACGTTTAAACTTGGTCTTAGTAGATATCTTCATTAAAATTTCCCAATAATCGGGGTTTTCAATAAGATCGCTTGCATAGATGTATTCCACCCCTTTAACACCTAGAGCAGCCCAACCTTTTTTAAAATATTCTGCTGCTTGCTTAATTTTTTTCATATCCCCATCAAGTTTTTTATTCAAAAATGCATGCCAATCTGCCAATAAAACTTTATAATGCACGCCTGCTTTTATGAAATCCATCATTTTCAGCCCTGAAATCAGCCCAGTTCCTAAATGCATCATCCCAGACGGTTCAAATCCATTGTAAGCTATCGGATGCTCTTTGGTTTCGAGCAGATTTCTTAGATCTTCCTCTGTAATAATTTCTTCCGTTGGTGGTTTTGCAATGAGCTTGATTTTCTCTTCTATATCCATTTTAACATCTCAATTGGAAAGGCGACTTTAGTAGATTAATTACCATGAGGACGATATTAATATTCTTTTTTGAGATTCTCAAGGCAGTAAGTAAGATAGATTTATGTGTTTTAATATCATCGGATTAATTAAAAATGCACGTTGATCTTAGTGCCATCTGATTTTTACATCGTATTCATGGAGTATGAGGCATTTAAGAATATTTTGGTTCATACAGCGCAATTTGCACATTTCGACTTGAAAGTAAAGAAATGGAAAGAAGTTTATGGATTTCTGGTCGGATATATCGATGAAGGTACGAAATGGACTCATATAACAGATGCTATTCCAATTACTCATGGGAGTCATTATGGTGTTGAGTTCAAGAAGCACCATTACGTATTAAGTGCCTATTTAAATCTAATGATTGCAGAAAATGATGAATTCTTTGTCGGATGGTACCATTCACATCCAGGATTAGGCCTATTTTTATCTCAGACGGATATTATTAACCATCTAGCGTATCAAATTGTTAATCCCAAAGCGATCGCGTTGGTGTTTGATCATACGAAAGTAATCTCGAATGAGTCGACGATTGACTTTTATCAGCTGAATGATGCTACATTGGGAGCTTCTTCGGCGTACCATGAGATTGAATATTATATAGGTGGCATAAATAAAAAAGATGAACTTAGTCGCATCAAAGAATTCTATTATGAAGTTGAAACAGACGTAATTGCCAAAAAAATTCCCCCTATCGAGAAGAAAATTGCTGAGCGTGTGAAGAATTGGAGAAAAAATACGAAAATCAAACTTCCTGTGGAGAATCAATATAAGAAAAGGAAGAAAGGGGGGCTAAAGGAGACCCTTGCGCCTTATTTTGAACAGAAAAGCTAGGTTTTTAGAATGGTCTGATTATTTTTTCATACCGTTCCTTCAGAAGAATATAAACTGAATAAGGAAGGCGACCCTCGTAAAATTGGATGCGATGATTACGGAGTAACGTATATGCTTCACTTGGGCTAAAACAACTGAATAAATCACTCGTTGTATAAATATTCTCATTTTCATGATTTTCTTCTAATTGTATATCATTTTCGGGTAAATGTTGTTCTTCAGTTGTGTCACTGAAATCAATACATTCCTCAACTTGCCGCATTTGATTTAGAACATGGGCGGGTAAATCATTTTCAATAATTGCAAAAATTTTAGCGAGAGTAAGAAGTTCGTTATGTTGTAATTCTTGATTAGACCATCCTGTACCTGCCGAAACGATACACAAGGATTTCCTGCGAGCGTGTTTCTTGTAGAGACATGAGTGGTTGTTACATTTACTACAAATGATGGATTCAAAATAAACAGCACCATTAAGAATGTTAATAGAAAATATCCCTTGACGTGTTAATATTTCAACCTCATCTTGATCATTGATGCAAAAATTCATTTCTTCTAAGGCTATCATTAACGTTTCAAGCCGTTGCTTCTTCCATTCATACGCAATTCGTCGATCTTCTTCACTACGTCCCATTCCAGCTAATATTATTTCTGCAGCCGCTTCAAAAACGGAAATTATCCTTTCATCATTAAAATCAGTTTCAAAATATACAGTATGAGCCATTTGTTCACATAATTGATCAATCACATCGCGAGGGATCTGGCGTTGTTCGACTTTGGCTGCGTTACACCCAATTAAAATAATTGGAATGGCGCCTAGGGTTGTATATAGCTCGGTTATTAGATTAATGAGAGTGGGATTGAGAGAATCGTACCGGGTTAAATCAAATGCAAGAATGGCGCATGAGGCACCCCGAAAATAGGAGGACCGAAAAAAACGATACCGATCAGAAGAAGCAATGTCCCAAATAGAAAGAGTTACTTGTTCATATGGTAATTGAACATCAATAATACCGATATCACAGCCAATGGTACGTTTATATCTCTTGGTAAAAGAGCATTGGATGTGTTCTGAAATTAGATTCCATGTATCAATCGATGGATCGCCTAACATTACACATTTTACCTTATAACTCGGGACCGACAACAACGAACCTCACTCGTAACAAGAAAGCAAACGGTACCTTATATATTTTAACAATTTTTGAAGAATTTGAACTTCAGAACGGAAAGACTTATGAAAGCTGATTATCACATAATGAATAAAAAAACTATAGTGAGTCAGTAATGCAATCACCAGAAGTTGAAGAATTTCAAAGAATCCAGAAAGAACTTATGGACGAAGATCCAATCGTTAGAGGAATGGCTGCTGTCGACTTAGCTGACTTTGCAAGCGAGCACCCCGAATATAAGGACCGAAGTATCTTGCTATTACAAAAAGCTATGAATGACCCAGATTATGATGTTGTATTCAGTGCCAAAAAATCACTCGATTTAATTGAAGGAAAACAGGTAATGGAACCTGGTAAGCGAGTTATTGGATTTGGGTATATACCAGAAGAATATCGGGAAGAACGACCTGAAATAAACCAAAAACAAATGATCCTATCATGTGTTTGTTGTATCGCGGTTATTGTAACGATTATCATACTTATGGTTTATATTATCTAAATTTTACACCGAAGAGTTCGAATTTTACGGGTCCTTTATAAACACCTTTATAAAGGTATGCCTTTTAAATAAGGGTGAAAACGTGAAAATTTTTTTTATGAATATATTCAAAGCAGAGAACAATCCAGATAATGAGAGAAAATCTTGTAACGAATTAATTGAAAATGAGTGAAAGAAATCTTAAATTTAATGAGTTAATGGATAAAAAAAAGAAATTAAATTAAAATTCGGATTATGTTCATATTTTAATTAGAGGTAAGGGAAAAAATGTCAAAACCCACTTATAGTATAGTCAATATCGTCGCTTCCGTTCGGTTCGATATTGAAAAATTGGTTGATCTCAATCTCATTGCCATGAGTAATAAAAATATTGAATATAATCCAGATACATTTCCAGGGCTTATTTTACGCTTACAGAAACCGAAGAGCACTATTCTTGTTTTTAGTACAGGAAAATTGGTCCTCACTGGTTTGAAAAAAGAAAAAGATGTAAGACCGATTACACAAAAGGTCATAAAGATTATTGAGCGATCGGGCGCCATCATTAAAAGCGAACCAGAAATTAAAATTCAAAATATTGTCGCTTCGGGGGATCTAAATTTAAAACTGAACCTCGATCTCATGTCCATTAGTTTAGAGCGGGCGCTTTATGAACCCGAAGTGTTTCCAGGATTAATTTATCGTATGAAAGTTCCGAAAGTCGTGTTTTTAATCTTTGCGAGTGGGAAAATTGTGTGTGTTGGAGCGAAATCTGAGACTGACGTGAAAGTTGCAGTGGCAAATCTCTTAGAAGAAATACAGGAACTTGATTTTGTAACTTAATTTTATTGAAGAGTTTTACTATTTTTATATTTGAATCATTAATTTATATATTAAAAAATAAAATCAATCTGATAAATTCAATAAATATTAGGTAATAAAAGAGAAATTGGAGAATGGATCAAACGGATTTTGAATTATGGTTCTCAGAAGCTCAAAATGACTTCGATGTTGGTACGATTTTAATTAAAGAGAAAAAATATAGTGCAGCAAGTTTTCATTTTGTTCAGGCAGCAGAAAAAGCAGTAAAGGCATTACTTTTTTTATCAGAACAACATCCATGGGGTCACTCTATTTTAAAATTATTGGAAGCCTATGAAAATTTAGGAAAGAATGTCTCTATTCAAATAAAAAAGGCGGGTAATATGCTCGATCCCCATTATATAAATTCACGATATCCAGATGCGCTCCCAAATCATAGTCCAAAAGAATATTATACAGAAAAAATTGTCCGAGAACTCAAAGAGGCAGCTCAAAACATTCTAGATTTTGTTAAAGAAGAAAAAGAGGCGATGAATTCAAATGGTAACTCCAAAAAATAATCATGAATTATTTTCAGATATGATTCAGAAAATTCGCCATAAAATTAACTTGAAGGCTGTTATTCTCTTTGGATCTCGGGCTAAAGGTGATGCTAAATTTTACAGCGACTTTGATCTTGTCATCATTGGTGATTTTCAAATGCCATTTCTTGAACGTATAAAATGGGTACTTTGGCAGACACCTTCCGTTCCAGTAGATGTCTTTTGCTACACCCCCAAAGAATTTGATAAAATGTTCCATTCCTACCACCTTACTGCTATTGATGCTATTGGCGAAGGGGTTGTCTTATTTGGAAAAGATTTTGTAAAAGCCTATAAAAAACATTATGAAAATTTCGTGAAACACGGAATGCGAAAAACAGATTGCACTCTTGTTCCACCTTCATTTTGAAATAGTGTTGTAAAACGTTGATTTCGCGTCAATTGAGGAAAAAAAAGGTGGTTTAATTTACCACGTATTCGGTTTGCATAAAATTTGTTTTACGCGTAAATCAAGGAAATTTGCCGTGTACGCAGGACGAATTAACACCACTGTATCTGCACCTCTTCCAGTCCCGGCGATTGCTAAGACATCTTGATCGCATGTAATAAAACCTGCATCCGCTGCCATTAAAACTATCTCAATGCAGACTTTCAAGCCGTCTCCGAAGACTGACCGAAGCATCCGTGCAATGATTTCAACAGGGGTGTGGACCTTTAGGCTTTTCCTAAAAGACCGGGAGATCCCGGAAAAAGCATGAATGCTCGTTAAAATCTTGGCATTCGGTTTCTGTTGTATTTTTTCTCTATTTTCTGGTAAGAGTTCTTGAAAATTCTTCTTCATGAACCCCGAAGCATGGGTGACGATTATCAAGTTAAATTTCTCGGAGTCGAAGCTATCAATCAATTTAAGGCCCGTTGCACCTGATGTCGAAGCGCAAATTATGTTTCTAATGTTATTTTTTTCTGCATAGGATTTAGCAATCTGTAATGCATCGTCAGTATTATCAGGACCACCATTTTCAAAATATACAACTTCAATCTTGGGCATATACTCCACCTTCTTTTCGTTTTGGCTATAATAACTAATTTTCAATTAAAAAATCTTTGCTGTGAAATTTATAAATAATGAATTTCCTTATAAAAGCTAATTTGTTCACAAATTGGATTGATGAATAAAATTAACAGATATTAGGAATGTATAATAAGTGGGATGACTTCTTTTTCATGGTGAAATAATGAAATTCAAGACTAAAAGTATTGCCATTTCCTCGATGGCGTTTAAGAATGTGGTGCTGGTCCATCGTAGTGATTTGGCGAAATTTGGTATAAAAGCGCATGATCGACTTCTAATTAAATATAAAAATCGAAAAGTCTCTGCAATTGTGGATGTAACCAAGTCTTTTATCGAGCCAGGTTCTATTGGATTGTATAAAAGCGTTCGAGATACCTTACAGGTCCCTGATTCTACAGAAGTTGAAGTAGCATTAACACCGGCGCCCGTCTCCATTACATACATCCAGAAGAAAATGAGAGATAAGTTGCCATATACTAAAAAGGAGATTCGCGCCATTTTAACTGATATTTACCACCGCGATTTGAGTGCAATTGAAATCAGCGTCTTCCTAATGACTCAAGAATATATCCCCATGACTATAGAAGAAATTGAATATTTAACAAGATCAATGGTGGATCTGGGGGGAACAATAGATTGGGGTGATGAAGCAGTTTATACTAAACATTCAATTGGTGGAGTACCTGGAAATAAAGTGAGTCTCCTAATTGTCCCGATCATAGCTGCTCAGGGGCTTTTGATTCCCAAAATTAGCACACGAGCGATTACATCCCCAGCGGGGACTGCCGATACGATGGAAATTTTTGCGCCCATTGAATTCAACGCGGACGAAATTAAAGAAATGGCATTGAAAACTAGAGGCGTCATTTGTTGGGGGGGAAAATTAGATTTGTCACCAGCTGATTCTATCATTTCGGCTGTAGAAAGCATGCTCAATCTTGACCCGGAATCGCAAATTCTTGCCTCCATTCTCAGTAAAGAATTAGCTCTTGGTGTCAATAAAATGGTGCTTGATTTACCACAAGGCTATCATACAAAAGTTGAAACACTCGAAGATGCGAGAAAGTTTTCCCACAAGTTTATTCAGTTAGCTGATAGAATCGGAATTGAATTAGAGTGTGGAATTACTTACGGAAGTCAGCCTGTGGGGTATGCCATAGGACCGGCGTTGGAGGCGAAAGAGGCGTTAGAAACATTAATGGGTAACGGTCCTAATAGTTTAATCGAAAAATCTGCAACATTGGCAGGAATTTTGCTTGAATTAAGTGGGAATGTGAAGCGAGGGCAAGGTGCAGAGGTTGCCATGGAGATCCTCGAAAGTGGAAAGGCATTACAAAAATTTAGAGAAATTATTGCCCTTCAAGGTGGCTCTCCTGATGTTAAACCAGAGGAAATTGCAGTCGGTGAATACACTCATGACCTAAAAGCTCCCATGGATGGCTATGTAAAGGGTATCTCCAATGATATGATCAAGAAAATTGCCAGAGCCGCGGGTGCCCCTAAATATAAAGGCGCCGGTATAAAACTTTACGTGAAGGAGGGACGCAAAGTTTCGGAAGATTCGATTTTAATGACGATACATGCAGAAAGTGAAGAAAATCTAAGTAATGCACTCAAACTACTGGAAGAACAGTCACCCTTCTATATTGAATCGATGCTGTTAGATAGAATCGGGAAGTCGTAACTTGAAGGATAAAAAAAATAGTTATAATAAATGTGAATTAAAACATTTATTGATCTGAACTCTCTGTAATTTTACCGGAAGATTTTGTGAACTTACTTTTAGGAGGAGGTATTTTTTTTGGTGGTGGTGCTTCAGGTCGAGTTCTTCTTTTGAAAATAGTATTATTAAGGATATATGCAGAAATCCCAACAATCCCTAGTATTAAAATGGACCATAAAAGAATCTCTGTGGTAGATATTGGGACTGATAGGTTATCTACTTTGATATCTATTGCGGAAGAGTCAAGATAATTTCCGGCTTTATCATACGCGCGTGCATAAATGTAATGCGTACCATCATCTGCGCCATTTGGGGCGGTCGCCCAAACAAAATTAAACGAGCTGCTTGGTTCATAACTGATGCCTAGTAGGGTGCTACCTGGATTATCTGGGTCACCGTCCCAATACTCCACATACTCAATCCCAGAATCCGCGTCAAAGGCATTTACATATAAATTAATTGCGTCCCTATATGGCTCGTATGCTCTAGCTTGACAGGTAGTTGGGAGGATGTTATCAATATTTATTGAATAGGTGTCAGATATCTTAGAATTCCACTGTGGGTCCGCATTATCAAAGGTCACAGCAAATAAATAATAGGTTCCATGCAAGAGGCTCGTGTTCCAAGAGAATTGATATAGATTTGGATCTCCAATTGTTGAATTATCTTGATAACCAATTTGCGTAGAATCTTCGTCAAAGATGGGGTCATTATCATAATAGAATTTGACATGGTTTACTCCGGTCTCATCATCAATCGCTCCGCAATTTAACGTAATAACGCCTTGTACATATTCAGCCAAGTCATAAATTTCAGACGTTGTAGGTGATCTTCGATCCTTTGTTCCAATCTCAAAAGGTCTAGAAGTATAGGTGAAATTCTCCACATATATAACGCCATAGGTACTATATTGCAAATCATGATAAATATAACTCATAAATTGATCATGCTCACCTATAGGCGCCCCATCATCATCCTCTAAATGGCAAACGATCTCTCTATTAAATTCAGTAGATGAGGTTGATACAGTTTCCATTGAAAATTCAACAGTGACCCCAATTTTCCCTTCGGACTGAAATACAGTGGCTCCAGTCCAAAACTCTTCTACTTCAATATCCCAACAGAAAAATGCGTCTAGACTGAATTCTATAGTATTAGTAAGTGTCATACCAAATGTTGAAGAATGAGCGTATGAATATTCTGAAATTGTATTAGGTGTCCAGAATAAAGGTCCGGCAGCTAATTCCACATAGGGTTCTTCCTCTTCGGTGATATTATTATCTGCAAACATATTATACGCGGCAAGGTCAGACATACCATAATAGTCAAGTTGGGCACCCAAGACCGTGAACTCGGTATCAGCACTAAGACCGTATTCAACCCGAGAACCATTCTGCCAAATCTTTTTATCATCAAGCTGGGAATCAACAGGGTCTTGATCGCCGATGACTATATAGTAATTATTTACTTTTATAAAATACTGAAGGACCAGACCTGAACCGTAATATAGATCGCCTCTCCCAGGACCTATCAAGCTGGAATTTTCTGAATTTGTAGATGATGTCAAGAATGTACCATAGGTTATTTCGAATTCGAAATCAAATTCCGTACTTGTTTTATGCTTCATCTCAAAAGACATTCCACCACCAACACCGCAACCTAAGGCTTGGAATTCAAAGTATATACCCGAGCTAACTCCGATTTCAATAGAAAATCCTTTTGTAATTGTTGTCCCCGCTGCAAGACTGCAATAACTTTGATCCCCGGGCGGATCATGAATGATGTTCCATAAATACCTAGGAATTATAATAAATCCGTCCTCCTCGGTCTCGTATCTCATTTCCACCAGAAGGTTAATTGGGTAATTTTGATTGTTATCAATGAGTGCAAAAGTAATTGCCTGACTTGCATTGGCAGTGGCATTACAGTAATAGAAGTAGACCATAATACCTGTAAACATATCAAATCGAATGATTATATTCTCATCAACTGTTGAGAACCTTAGAACTGTTCGATAAGAATAAGGAAAATTTTCAACTCCTTTATAAGTAACGTTTAACAGGTTACCTGTGAATGTTAAATTTCTACTGTCATTAATACTGTCAAAGGATATCTGGGGAATTGTGATATTTGAAAAATCCGCGGTGTAGTTATTACTAAGTGACAAGGTAAAGGGGCTCATAATTCCTTGGTTTACATCAAATTGGGGATCAACAGCTTTAGAAATATTTCTTGTTATTTCATCAACGTAATGGGCCAGTTTTGATTCGTTGATACATGATACGCTAAAATTAGTTTTAGCACTTGTGGTATTATAAAAGCTCAAAGAAATATTTTCATAAGCAATATTTTTCCATGGATACACAGATTCATTGAAACCAACTTCATTAGGCATCACTCTTTCGAGTTGGGCTCTGTAGAAAACACTATAATCTAGAGTCAAGTTATAGAGGACTGTATTGACTCTCTTGTGGAAGGCAGCCAACCTTGCCTCATTCTCATCATATTTAATACCATCTTGAGTCCAATAAAACTCCTCAAGAATATTTGAACTATTATCAAGCTGTATAAAATAGACATAATAATATAGATTGTCATTTATTGAATAATTACCTTCTTCTATAACAAAAGTCGAGTTCTTTATTCCATAATGAGATCCTATAAAACTTGGACCGGTCCAAGAACCCTCATTTATTCTATAGGAAAATGATGCGTTGGTCCAGGTATAATAACTCGACCCCGCCCTCGTTCCACAAGTTAAAGTGACATTAAAGTCTGCATTAGCGTTGACTTCTATGAGACCTGGTGGGACTGAGACTCCATTTTCTGTATGATTTATTATATCGAGATAATAATCCACAAATACTGTAAAATATATAATAGCAGTTGCAAATTTCGTTCCTATCGAATTATTTGCATATACCTGGATAGCATGCGACCCCTCATCTGGCATTGGTATGGTTGTATTACCGGGGATCGTTAAGTTATTTTGCCCGTCTAACGAATAACCTATCCAATCTAATTCAGTTCCTATAGTAAAATTCAGCACCAAGCCCTCATAGATATTGTCTCCGATATCGTAATTTGAGTCCCAAGAGTAGCCTATTGCATCAAAATAAAGTCGCTCTGCTGCATCATCACCCAGATCGGAA
>JABXJU010000373.1 GCA_013375405.1 Candidatus Helarchaeota archaeon | reverse complement strand
CGTTACATATGTCACATTCTCATCACTACTTAAAATCGCTGCCCTTCCTTCTATGATCGGTTCCCTACCAGGATTACCTTGCTTTATCGTCAACTGATTCGCCATCATCAGAAACGCCGAAATTATCAGCATTATTAGTAAATATCTTTTACATTTCTTCATTAAAGACATTTGATATCCTCAATTTTTTTTATACTAGCATATAGGTCTGTGTTGATATATTTACTTCCCCCCCTTAAAGGGTTCACTTAGATATATAGATTTTAAAGAGTCTTGAGCTAATTATCCTCTTACAGTTCTTAAAATCTCCTTAGAAAATTTATGATTGAATACCAATTATTAAAGGTTAATCTTATTCTGATTTTATTTCGCGCCTCCCTCTAAGAAATTTAAAAAGAGGAAAAAATCCTGTCTTTTTTTAACAGAGTTAAATATATCGTGATAAATAGGAATTTTCAAGCTACTTTTTTTAATCTACTGAATTTGAGATTTGATTTATTGTTTTAAATTTGAAATTCAGATATAACAATATTCCAATACTTATTATCACTGAGAACAGCCATAAATAAAATCCGAATATCAATTTATCCAAATAAACCCATTTCCAATTATGAAAAATTCCAATTATGGAGTACGTGAATACTATAGAACAACAGATTATAGTTATGGTATTTACAGCCCAATAAACACGATTATGTTTTTTTATCTCGTCTTTAAAAAAGAAAAGGGCGTTTACTGCGTAACCATATAAAAATAGGGCGCTCAACAAGCTTATCGAAATCATACCCGATCTTGTCTCTAATCCTATAAAAGGGTCTGGAATTATGGGTAATATAATAGGATTTATAGTAAATCCCCAAACCATGAAATGGCTTGCTAAGAAGATTGCATAAGTAATTATTTGGATACCTAATACACTAATTTTTATTTTGGTTGAATACTGAGTTAAATTTACCATACCCAGGCCCTCATCACCAATCTATTACCCGACACCTATTAAAATTCCAGTCTTATAAAGATTTACTTAAATTTAAGTTTTTCTGTTTACTGAAATCATCATATAAGGGTCTCCCCCGCACCCCCCCCATTGCTCTTTGATAAATAGCGCTCTAATTTTGAAAAAAAATTTTGAAGTTTATCCACCAGCGATGATAGCTTGAAACAGTTCCCGAAAGGATAATTCTCCTTCCTCTCGTGGCATGTTTTCAAATGATCTAGGTGGAACATCACGGACTTTAACCATCGAGATTGCATTTTCCGGGCAGTTCGCAGCACAAATCCCACATCCAATGCAGAAACCGGAGTTAAATATTAAATCGTCTTCCCCCGCTGGGTGCGAAATGGCCTCCATCGGACACATATCCATACATTTCTCACATAAAATACATAGTTCTTGGTCACGTTTGGGTGTATAATTACTTTGGCTAACTAATTTAAGTTCGAGTTTCGTTTGACTTGCTGGGAGAAGCGCACCACAATGACATTTACAACAGTTACAAATTGTATACACTCGGTCCCTCGCAACACCCATGGCGTTGTGAACAAGTCCTGCCTCCTCCGTCTTCTTTAGATAATCAATTGCTTCTACCTTCGTTAAAGGTCTCGCAATACCCCCTTGTACCGCCATTTCAGCAAATATTCCAACCACAAAACACCCCATTTCCGCTGGAGCTACTTCACACGGCTCTCCACTCATTTCTCCTACTAATCGGCATGGACAGGTTATCACCCCAAACCTGTCACTCTTGTCGATCATGTCCTTAACAAACTCCATCGACACGACTTGTTTTTCAATTTCCACCGTTTCATCAATCTTAATCAATCGCTCTTGCGCTTCATAGGGCAGAAGGGGTGTAGTTACTGAGGTTTTCTTTAATATTTCTCTGACATCTTTTCTTTGCGAACTTAATTCCGAAAAATTTTTAATTAGAAATCGGTAAAGCACCCCAGCTTTTTTCAGATTTTCTTCATTATCAGTTTTTGCAATAAAATACCCTTCAAATACCCCTGGTAATAGCGGGACTAATCCATATCTCGCTCCAATTTTCGCAATGGTATGCCTTTTTACTGCATCCTTTAAAATTGCTCTTATCTCTGCTTTCGGCATCCCCGTTTTCTTTACTAATTCCTTTATGGAAATTACCTTCCCCGCTTTCGGAAACTGCGCGAGCACCTTGATCGCTTCTTCGTTCCAAAATACCTTCATCAATTCACTAACTTTTTCATGCTTTGGCGTTCTTATTCGCCCTATCGCCAACTTTTGTCTTACTTCTTCATATAT
>JABXJU010000103.1 GCA_013375405.1 Candidatus Helarchaeota archaeon | reverse complement strand
TATATACAACACCTGAATACTCCCAATAATCATATGCGGGTGTTACAAGCCAGCTGTATAATGAATTTACAACTAATCGTCCCACAATTAAGTAAACGGCAAGAACTCCAATAATTAAAATATGGAAGGCTTTCCTTGATAATTCTTTATCCAGCTTGTGAATTTTTTGTTCAGGGGGCGGGGCTTTCGAGAACTTCTCAGTTTTCCATTCATAAACAACAAAAATAGCAATGAAAGCAAAGACAAAGCCCAAGAAATAAATTGTAAAAGTAGCAGTGGGTGACGGATATAGCAAATACATGCTTAATGTACATCTTTCTTCAACAGTACCATTTGCTAATGCAACCATCAATCCCGGAATAATATATATTAATCCCATCACAATACAGAGCACTGTTGTCAACCCACCATTATAGACTCCCTCACGCAATTCTATCAAATTTTTCTTATCAGTTTCCTCCTGCCTCTTATGATTGACTTCCCGGGTGATAAGGAGGCAATAAAATGCAAAAAATAAGAATATTATTCCAACAATTACGTTATCTAATCCGAAAACCGGCATGCTACTAATTCCTTTGCGGCATAAAAATTATTAATGGATAAACTAAATAGTTCCTTAAAATATCAAATAGATAAGAATTGATATTTATTTATCTATCTTATTGATTTCTAAATTACAGACGTATACATAGAGTGGAAGAATGTGCTTACCCTTGCCGAAGCCGACATACTTATTGCCATCCTCAGCACTATTTTGGCGTTAACGATGTTAGGTGCTTTCATAAGTGCTCTTTTTCAAGAAAAATATCGAAGAACTCTTGCAATACTTACCGGCGTAATGGCAGCTCTTTTATTAGTGGTAATGGTGGTAGCATTAGCAGCTCCTTTTATCTTTCCCTCATAGAAAAATGCTTTTAAGGATAAATAATTTAGCTTGAAATTAATTGAATGTTTAATTTACATTTTCTATTCGTGAAAATTATTTTCAAGGAGAACTGAAATTATAAGAGAATTAATAAAATAAGAGGCTGAATTAAATGAAATTGAATGATGTCGAGATAGAAGATACCTACGCCGAAGCTTTTAAGATGTGGTGCTCACGCGTCCTAATTACTGCACTGAATGAAGAATGGGTCGAGAATGCCATTCGGACATTTACCGGATTTGCAGTTTCTACAATTGCTTGTGATTGTGAAGCGGCAGTCGATAAAATAATCCCTGCTAATCAAACCCCTGATAAGCGTCCTGGTGCTTCGGTTCTGCTCTTTGCGGGAAGGAAATCTCTAGGGAAAGCACTGATGAATAGGATTGGGCAATGCATACTTACCTGTCCTACGACAAGCTTATTTGACTGGCTTAATGAGGAACCCTCCACTTACAAAGATAAAAAAACAGGTGAACAAAAACCTGCAATCTTCCCAACAGGAAAGAATATGCGGTATTTTGGAGATGGTTGGGAAAAGTCCGGGACCGTCGGTGACCGAAAAGTATGGAAAATCCCTGTAATGGAAGGGCTTTTTATTATCGAAGAATCAATTAGAGCGAAAAAAGCCGTTGCTGGTGGAAATTTTTTCATCCTTGGTGATTCATTAGAGAATACATTGAAAGCAGCGACAGCGGCTGTGAAAGCTATTAATGCCATTGAAGGTGTAATAACGTCTTTTCCGGGAGGCGTTTGCAGAAGTGGGTCCAAAACTGGGTCCTTGAAGTACGCTAAATTCATGCACGCTTCCACAAACCATAAGTATTGTCCTGCCATTAAAGATGAAGTACCGGATTCTGAAATCCCTGATGGTGTCAATTGTGTACTAGAAATTGTCTTAAATGGCATTTCTTTCGATAAAGTGAAAGAAGCGACTGCTGCAGGAATTCAAGCAGCAGTGAAAGTAGCAGGTATTAAAAAAATTACGGCTGGAAATTATGGCGGAACGCTTGGAAAGTTTGAAGTTGTTTTAAAAGAAGTCCTCGAACTCTAATTTTCTTTTTTAAGTTAATTTACAGCATATGACGAATAATCGTTAAATATTAGGATTCATTGCTCGGATCCGGTGAGCTTATATATTTTTCTTTAAAAAATGAAATTATTCTCGAGAATACATTCCTGTCTTTCAAAATCAATTATTCTATTTAGGGGTTTTAGAATCTCCCTATCCTCACCCCTCCCTGAGAGATCCCCGGTTTTATACCATGCCTTAATCCGTTTGATTTGATTCCATATCCGCTCAAAATCCACAAATAACCCCTCATTTTGGAATTATCTTGTCAACTTCTTTAACTAAGTCGGTATTTAAGTGTTTTTTCGTTTTTTGGCAATCTTCGACAAAAAATATTGCAACCTTCTCAATGAGTATTGAGTTTTTCTTAATTTTTTAGATTCAAAAGACAAATAAAAAGGGCACATAATATTTTTGAAAAATTATATAAAAATTTTAATATAATATTAACTCGCAGAAATAATTAAATCGAAATTTAGTGGAGCACTTAGAAGAATGGTGATTTTCGAGCTCGGTATAGTCAATAACGGAGTGCCAATAATATCCAAGCAATATTACAAAGAACATAACATGGCAGTTAGCCCCATTCTACGTGCTGGCTTTTTGAGTGCGTTAAACTCTTTTGCAGAGGAGGCATTCGCTGATTCAGTTGAATCCTTTACCATGAAAAACTTTAAAATCGTCATTTTAAGCCGTTTATTACGCAAATTTCCACCCCTTGATGTGATCGCCTACACGATTGGTGATAAAAAGCTGAAGTTGAAAGTGGCGAAAAGTGCTTTAACACGAATATTGGATGAGTTTATCAAACAATACGGTTATTTAGAAGATTTATCAGTTAATCTAACCATTTTCAATGATTTTTTGCAAGTGTTTGATGATATATTAGGAGATTTAGCCAAGAAGCCCGATGATCGCTTAAAATCAATATTTGGCTAAGTAAAAAGCAATAAAATTAAATGCCTATTCTGCATATAATGTCAAGAGTTTTTGAGTTAACGTCTCAAAAACATTCTCAATGTTCGCTCCTGTTTTTGCTGAGGTTTCGATGAAATCTAATCCTAAACTTACCGCCTTTTGCTCTCCTTTTCCCTCAGATATGACTCGTTCTTTCCCGAGATCTTGTTTATTACCGATAAGAATTCCATATTGATTGCCGATTATATTTCTTAAATCTTTAACCCAATAAGTGCATCCTTCAAATGTAGCTTCATTGGTGATATCATAGAGTAAGAGGAATGCGTTCGCACCTTCATAGAAAATTTTCCTAATATGTTGGAACTTTTCGTGTCCCGCTATATCCCATATATTCAAATCCACGAATACTTTCTCTTTCTTAGTCTCAAGTTTCGCCGGGATTTGCTTCACCGAGACCTGAACACCAACCGTTGGAATATACAACTCGTTGAATTTCTTCTCGGTATATTTCAACATTAAACTGGTTTTCCCGACCGTCGGCTCTCCAATCACAACAACCTTCCACTTATAGGCTATTTTCATCTAATTTCCACCACATTTTTACTAAATACAAGTTATCCCTATTGCATTAGTAAGATCAAATACCCTTGTATTTTTAATTCCTTTGGCAATCGATATGAATTTTTAGGTCGAAAGTTTATTAAAGCAAGAACAATATCACCAGATAACTCCTTTCAAATTAGGAGAAAAGACTTAGATCTACATTTTCAATTCAAATTTTCTGGTAACAGATAGGATATAAAATGGAGACATCCTCGATGGTGCAAGATCCAAAAAAAATTAAAATTCTTGAAGGATTAGAGAAGAAAATCAAAAGGCGACTATTACAAGGAAAAACCCAAGAAGTAATACCTGATTTAAGATATCTTATAACCCAATATAGGGAACTTGGACTACGTGAGAAAGCTGATTTAATGGAGATGGTCTTCAATCAATTTGTTACGGAGTCTCTTATCCCTCAAGAAAATGAACCTGTTGAATTGGAGGAGCCCACGCCTTACAAAGAATCTGATAAACCAAAGCTAATGTCTCGAAAAGACAAAAAAGAATCGCTTCAATTTTTACATAGGGACTGATCTTAAAAAATCTCCAAATAATTACTACAGATTCCTTCCATTATCAGAACTATTCATTCTTATTGGGAAGGATTACTAATTTAAAATAGCTCCTTTTCTCCGGATTCTTAACGGTTGCTTCAAAAATATTAGGTACATTCTTCAGTGAAATTCTGGTTAACCAAGGATTTAAAATGAATTTTCCTTCCTGTAACCACCCCCACGCACGTTCATAGGCCGACATTGAAAAGTTACTCGAAGTGGTTATTTTCCGCTCACTGGATAGCTGCATTTGATTGAAATTTTTCACTTGTTGATCATGGACTGCTAAATTAACATACGTACCCCCTTTAGCTAGTACTTTAAGCCCCATATTAAAACTAAGATCAGTACCTATGCTATCAAAAATGGAAAAAATTTTTTTATTTTCGGTTTTTTTAAAAATATGTTCAATTAATTCGGATACATTTTTATGTATTGAGTTAATTATATTCTGAAATCCCGTTTCTTCTGCGATATTTATTGCAACCTCAGAATTCTCTATAATAACAATATTTCCTTCATTAAGTCCATGATTTCTCGCTATTTGCCCGATTCCATTTCCTATAGGTCCTGCACCAATAATTAAAATAGGCATAGTTTGGTTGTGATTTGCTCTATAAAAGGCATGGGCACATACTGCTAACACATCCATCATGGCAGCCTCTTCAAATGTGACACCTGGTGGAATTTCAAATGTCCCAGATCCCCATGCAGGTGCGAATTCTGCGTATGCCCCTGGATAATAAGATAGCTCCCTCCACCCTTGCGCATGTCCCATATGAAAAGTATTTTCACATAAATGAGCACGATTTGTTCTACACATACTGCATTTTCCACATACTTTCGAGCAGACTGGAACAATATTTTTCCCAAGCCACTTCTTATTCTTCTCATCAAGGACTGCGACTACTTCACCTGCGAATTCGTGTCCCAGCACTATATTTGGTGGATTTTCCAAATGGACTCCCATCGTATGCTGAGACCAAGGATTTTCCCCCTGATAATACCTAAAATCAGAACCACAAACTCCACAGGCTTTTACTTTGATGAGAATCAGGTCAGGATCATTATACTTCTCAATCGGCCAGATAGGAATTTTTGTATAACTTAAGTGGAATTGTTTCTCTAAAACTACTGCTTCCATCATTTTCGGTAATGGTTTCCCATCGAGCGTTATTAGTGGCATCTTATCACTTCATTTTTTAAACAAATCTTATGCATGTTCTTATACATCTCCTTTTAGATAGAATTTTTTGTAAAGTAGAATTATCACAACGAATGCCACCCCTGTTGAAAATAGCACATCAGACGCGTAATGTGCCCCGATAATAATCCGGGATATTCCAACGAAACTTCCCCACCCCAGAATGAGAAATCCCCCTAAAATTTTCACTGATATTTTTTTATCCCGTAAGGATATCATCAATGGGAGAAACATCCATCCCATGGCGGTGTGACCACTTGGGAACGATAAATTGTTGAAGTCGGGCCCTGGTGGTAAGAACCACGGGGTGAAACCAGCATAATCGGGAAGTATTAAATCTCTAAATCTGACCCTCCCACAGAGAGGTTTGGTTATGTTTACGAATAATACAGGAAGAATGATTGTGAGCAAAATAATAACTAGAGCTAAAGTTCTATAATTCTTCCAATCTTTTTTATAGGTTAAAATCGTGAAAATGGACATTGCAAGGACGACGCTACCCCCTATTAAAGCTAATTTTTCATTATTTAGCACAAATCCAATTGCAACAAGACTTCCTGAAATTAGAATAAATAACAACGCCCCAACTTTTTGTTGATTCAGATTTGATGATGCACTTCCTATTAAGACAACAATTCCTATAGCTATAATTACAAAACCCGGAATTTCCCCATAATCTGCCCCGAAGATACCAAAAGGATTATTACTATCCGCCACAGCAATGGAGATTTGTAAATCATAGATTCCAAATATAATTGCCAGAATGATCCAAGCTATAATTACTAGGAATAAGACTTTCCTAAGCGGATGATCTTTCCATCTACCATCCTGTGCCATTTTATTATCCACTTTGAAATATCTCAATTTTTAGCCTGAGTGAAATAGAGGATCTAGGTTTATTAATTCTACAGTAGACAAGTAAAGGTGGGTGTAACGCATGGTTGAAGTATCAATTGCTGAGATCCACGCAAAAAAAATGCTCGGTAAAGAAGTAAGGATTAAGGGATGGGTCTTTCGTCGGCGAAAATCGGGGAAAATCTTATTTCTACAAATTCGAGAAAGTGGGGCGATCCTCCAATGCACCATCGAAGAAAATATCATAGGACCAGAAGCTTTTGAAGAAGCTCGAAAAATCTCCATTGAATCCTCTGTGGAAATCATTGGAATACTTCGTGAAGAACCACGAAGCCCTGGGGGTATCGAACTTTCTGTAAACAAATTAAAATTATCGGATTAGCAGAGGTATTTCCGATTACACGAGACCAAAGTATTCCTTTTTTACTTGATAATCGCCATCTCTGGTTACGTAGCCGTAAATTAACCTCAATAATGCAGATTAGGGCTGTAATTTTTGAAGCCGCCCGAGAATGGTTTAAATTGAATGACTATTTGGAAGTTCATTGTCCCATGTTTATAACAGCAGCCGTTGAAGGTGGTGCCACCCTATTTCAAATGAAATATTTTGATACTGAAGCCTATCTTACACAATCTAGCCAATTTTATCTGGAGACCCTTATTTATTCACTCGGTAAAGTGTATACTATCGCACCTTCCTTCCGAGCCGAAAAATCCCGAACTGTTAGACATCTTACTGAATTCTATATGCTTGAAGCTGAAATCCCCTTCTGTGATTTAAAACTGGATATGGACATACAAGAACAGCTTGTTTCATTTATCTGTCAATCGGTTGCAAAGACCAAAAGTGAAGAATTGAAATTTCTTGGGCGTGATGCATCTGAGTTAATGTTAAATCCACCGTTTGAAAAAATTTCATATTCCCAAGCAATAGAAAAATTAAATGAATCAGGGCATAAAATTGAATGGGGTCTGGATCTTGGGGTGGAAGAGGAACGTGTCCTCACCGAAAATAGAGAAACCCCTTTATTTGTCTATAATTATCCTCGAGAAGTCAAAGCATTTTATCATAAATTGGACCCATCTCATCCTGAAGTCGTTAGTTGCGCCGATTGTCTCGCTCCGGAGGGGCATGGAGAGATTATTGGCGGAGGCCAACGGACCCATGACAAAGAAGAAATCTTACAGCGTATAAATGATGATGGATTGAATCCGAAAGATTATCAATGGTACATAGATTTACGGAAATATGGGACCGTACCGCATGCAGGTTTTGGGCTAGGAATGGAACGGCTCCTGAAGTGGATTTGTAAGCTTGATAATATTCGGGATACAATCCCCTATCCACGTACAATCAAGCGAGTATATCCTTAAAAACCTAATTATCTTTAACTGAACCTTCTCCCATATAAAATGAACGTGGTCCTCATCACAAATAATAGCTTTACTAAAAGGATAATTGCTTATTACTTCAATAAAAGTTGGGACGAGGTCAGCCCAGATATCAATTATCCGTAATTTTTCTTTTGGCTTCACCATTTTTCCACAGGTTGGACATTTAATAATCTCTGGATATAAGTTCATTTCTGGGTGTTTTACAGCATCTGGATACACATAATTACTGTTCTGCAGTAACAACAGAAATAAACTCCGAAGCGATACCCCTCAATAAAGTTCTCCTTTC
Organism: Candidatus Helarchaeota archaeon; assembly: GCA_013375405.1. The sequence continues at coordinate 6,816 of JABXJU010000103.1, read as the reverse complement.
CAATCAAGACTTTACCACGTTATATATCTTTTCGGGTAGTTACAGTACACCCATCGTGCTCAATGATTACTGTATCTTCTGCTTGGGAAATGAAAATTCCTTTCTTTTCTACTAATGGGTGATATTCATGGAGTATCCCAATCCGCGTTAATTCCCGTATCCCTAACAGCACACCACCCTTGATATCTCGTAAGAGCCAACGTTTAGCGAAGGGAAGTGTCTTATACTTCTTACTAACCTCGCGAACTATTTGGCGGGCTCCTTTAGATCGCATAGGTCGCCTAACCGGGACTAAATTGTAAATATAAGTCGGTGGAAGATCATGCACGCTACCAGTGCCAGTAGTCGCAAAAAATTCAATTCCATATACTTCACCTTCTTCAATTTTTTCACCATCAGGTAACGTGACAGAGGGTATTGTTTTTGGCCCATGCAGTTCCCATTGATCTAAAATATGCCCCGATAAATCTCGAACTGGTCTATATCCATGATCTTTAATTGCTTTCTCAGCTAATGCTCCGAGTTTATGGGTTTCCACATTTGGTTTGATAACATCAATCACCGCTTGAAGGGCTGCTTGCGATGCGTCTACGAGCTTCTCGAGGTCCTCATCAAACGCGACACTAAATGCCCCATCTGCTATATAACCCTCAATCTGCACCCCAATATCCACTTTAACAATATCCCCTTCTTGGATTGTTGTCGGGTCGGTTGGACCATAAGCCGTATAATGGGCTGCAATGTTATTAATGGAAACATTCACTGGAAATGCAAGTCCCCCTTCTTTTTCTAAAATAAAATTTTCAATAGTATCACATATATCAACTACTTTGGCCCCAACTTTAATAAGCGGTTCTGCAATTTTCCGGGCTTCAGAATGAATCGCCCCAGCTTTTTTATAATGTTCATATTTCTTTTGTTCATCTTCCTCTTCTGTTTCTGATTCATCTTCTTTTTTCTGTTCGGCGATAACTTTTTGCTTTTCCTTAGACATACTTCCACACCAAGCAATTACATACTTAAATTAATTGTAAATGGATTTCTTAATGGTCTCCGCATGGTTCTTCCACAAAGAATCCCATTCAATCCAATTCTAGTTGAATCTAACATAAGTTTCAGTGTAAAATCTTCTTCTGTGTCAAAAGTTACTCCATCAATATCATTTTGAGTGCGAGTATCCCAGATGATCGTTTGGGAATCTGGTTGGATAATTTTGTCATTCGATTCAAGTTTTACTAATTTCCTAATGGTCAACGGCTTATTTCCAGTTATTTCACCTCGAAAACTGTGTAAAACACCTGTAGTAGTCCAAATTAAATGAAATCCTTCTTTGTCTCTCCAAAGAAAGTAGGCTATTCTACTACCAGGTCTAAAAGAAGGCTTTCCCTCAATATCTCTTAGTTTCATCTTACTCACTCGAGAAAACATAATTTTTATAAAACTACTAAAGAAATCGACCTTTTTAACTTTCGTAATTCATGAAGAAAGAACTTCAATTTAATCTGAAAGAACTCTCTTTCTGATTTTTGTAAAATTCTGTAATTAACTCAAATCCATAATAAGGGAGGAATTCGTGGGTACCATCTCATCAAAAAGGAAATGTAGGGAGGAGGGGGTTGGGGTTAAAAAACAGAAATTGAGAAGGTACCTTTCACTTCCTACCTTAATACTTTTCTTCAACCCAATACCACACGAGTTAAACCCTAATATTTCCATTTTCTAATATGGAAGATAACTTCGAATATGAATAATTCTACCCCTCTTTAAAAGTCTTTTTAATTCTTATTTCTAAATACACCATTACTATATATAAATTAGAGGTGCTCTACAAATGCATTATACCCATACTATACTTGCTACCGATCGATATAATTATATCCAAAATCTTTAGAAGCCGAACTAGAAATGCAAAAATATACTACGAAATCAAGTAATTTATTAAAAAAAGGAAAGAGATGTTTTGGTAATCGCCTCTAATTCAGGTCTTATATAGTGGGCATCCCGAGAATCTTTTTGAATTCGACTGGTTCTTCCCCCTCATCCATAAAAACCTCATCTTGCACTCCAGCTCGTTCTGCTTCGAATTTCCGAGCAATTTGCCCAGCAACGACCTTTTCTTTCACGTTAGCTTGCGAACCGATCCAAATATAGGTTTTATCATTAGTTCGGTCATCCAACAGAAATACGTCCTCTGAATCCAGGCTGTCTTTCGTGCATGGAACTTGTATATATACAATGTCATTAATAGTCTCAAAATCTTCACTGCTAATCCGATATAATACTGGTTCATAAACTTCTTTTTCAACATGCTTTAGAAGGGTTTCCGCGATATTTTTGTCGACAATCTTTAATCCACCTGAAAATTCATTTAGGAGAATTTTAAACTCTATCGGTTCACTCCCTTGGTCAACTGTAGTAATTTTTGGGGTTCCCCGACGCGATACATCTAACACTGTTGCTAAATGGGCTGCCGAAAACTTTTCATCAACCGACGCATTTTTTCCAATCCAAGTCCATATGTGAGTCCCTACATCTACTAAATAACTATCACCTGTCGTAAAGACTGGTTTCTCAATCTTCTTCAACTCCCCCTTCTCAATCATATAAATATTAACTTCTCCCTCAGCGGGTGGTTCTATTGTTATCGCTTCTTTCGCTTCAGAAACCATTACATCACTCATCAATGCTTTCTTTGCTATATCAGGAAAATTATTAGGTTCTTCACCTTCCGTCACACGAACTAATTTTGACGAATACAATTTTTCTGACGCTTTTAATCTCGTTGCTGCACTACCCGCATCATAAACTGTCTTTGGCCTGGCGCTATTTCCTTTCCAGAGCCAAATTGTGTTTTGCGCGGGATCCGCGACTAAATACACCCCATCTGATTCTAACGAGTTAGCAGGTGAGATACCTGAAGGTAAAACTTCGAATAATCTTACATCCGCTTCTTTCTTCGTTTCACCGACTTCAGCGTACTTAATAGCTACGCGTGGGCCTTCGTCACGCGATTTTGAATAACCACACATAGAACATTTCAGGTACTGCCCCATCTCCATCAATGGGCTGCCACAGCGTGGGCAGAGTTTCCTCTTATCCGCGATATGTCGTTTCTTATATGACATTTTATTAACCTCATATTTAGTATATCTACATTTTATTGTTCATTCTTTTTATGTGTTATCAAATTAAAAGGCTTGTAATCAAACCTACTCTTTTTTTAAAGCCATTATTTTTTCCCTCTTAAATCATAAATAACCTTTTTGGTGAGGATTAACAATCTAGAGTTAATTAGAGAAGAAGTATGAATAAAGTCTCAAGTCCAGAAATCTAAATAGCCATATCCCCCCAAAAAGTGGCTCCTACCGCCCGTTTTTCATCATTAAATCAGACATACAAGCAGTCGTCATCGCCAATTCGAAATTCAAGATGGTGTTATATAATTATTTCTCATTTTCTGATTATTAGATCATAAAATTGTTTGGATGAGGTTCTGGAGATCTGCTTGAACATCTCCAATGGATCGATCTGTTTTAATAACGGGATATTGTTGGGCTTTAGCACGTTGTAAGTAGATTTCTCGAACCTTGCGGAGAAAGATTACATTTTCAAATTTATCGCCTGTTTTAGCTTTTCGCCTTAATCCCTTTTCTGGTTCTATATCAAAAATTATCGTTAGGTCTGGATTTTTTACGAATTTATTGATTTCTAGCACCCAATCCATCTTAAGTCCTGCCGACGTTTGATATGCAATAGATGATTCAACGTACCGGTCGGAAATTACAATTTTATTAGCAGCGAGACTTGGTTCAATGATATGTTCTAGGTGATCTACTCGATCGGCTGCGAATAACAAAGCATCTACTACTGCTGATGTCTCCTCAGTTTTAATATTTCTTTGGATCATTACACCAATCTTACGGGTCGTTGGTTCATGGGTGACAACAACTGAATGTCCTTGGCTTCTTAACCATTTTCCTAATAATCTTGCGTGAGTAGATGTCCCCGAGCCATCAATTCCTTCCAATACAACAAATTTCCCATCCGTCATCTTATCTCCGATCCTTTAATTTAACCTTTATTTCAAATACGACTGTTCCCCCAGATGTGTATGGCTCTCCAGGATCTAGGCATTGATAGTATGCGGTATCACCGCTAGTTTTGGCTAGTCCAAGTACTTTTGGATCTATTCCATCCCGTAAAGCTACTAAAAAGGTAGATATACAAGAGAAGGCATGAAGACAAATAGCATCCGTTTCATCCATTTTAATTGAAGGTCCCTCTATCACAATTTTATCGCCCAAGCTATGCACAGGACATGTTCCATGTATTTTTTTAACCATTATTTCTAATCGATTCTCTTGTGCCAAATTCATCCCTCGTTAAGAAACTATAAATCAATCAAACTTTTAGTATTAATGTATTTCAGTTTTTGAGAAAGATTGCATGTATGTGAATGAACCCTTTGAACCAAAAACGTTCGAGCATTATATTCAGGATCCAAGCTTATTAAAAACATTAAAGCACCCTATCTGTTTAGTGGGAATGCCAGATCAAACAAATCTCGGGAGAAATTGTGCCGAATATTTGATACAAGAGTTAAAAGCTGAAAAAGTTGTGATTTTTAATTTCAATGATTTCGGTCCGAGTATATCCGTCGAGGAACAGGATCGAATCGTAACATTAGCAAAAATTGAGGTTTATGTCGTCAAAAAGTATCATGAAATTGCTGATCTCATTATTGTTATGGGAAATGGAGTGCCAATTTCTAACATTGGGATTCATTTTCTTTCTGATAAAATCGCAGAGTTTCTATCTTCACTTAAGCCTCGATTAATTATCTCCTTTGCTTCATTTCCAATTTCATATCCCACCCCTACACCAAAGACTTATCTCGCTCATACTTCAGAAGAACTCCTACACCTTTTCAAGATTAATAAAAAGACACATACAAATGAAGATTTAGGACTTCAACTCCTCAAAAAGGGCATAGTATTAGGAATGAATGGCCTAATAATATCATACGCTAAGGCTCTCTATGATACAATAGGTGGGATTTTACTATCTGAAACCGTTATCCAAGAAAAGATTGACCCACACGCAGTTAAAGCAATACTTGAAGTTATAAATGCAGTTTTTAATTTGAATTTATCACTAGCATCGCTTAGATTGGACACTAAAGAATATTTTAAAAAAGTAACACCTGAGCCACTCTCTGAAGATGACCTCTTAAAAAAAGCCCGAAAGCGGATAAAATCTTAATCCGGCAAGTAGATCTCTTACCGTAATTTTTCTTTTGCGAAATCCTCATCTGGTAAAAGAATGACTTTATTTGTTTTTCGTGCCATAAAAAGATCGTATGCGGTGTTAACTTCTTTGAGAGGGAAATAATGACTGATTAGTGGAGCTAATTGGATTTTACCTGTTTCTAAAAGATTAATCATTGCGTCACTCTCTGTACCAACATGGGAAAACGTCCCAATCAATGAAATCTCACGGTAGGATAGGGCAAGGGTAGGCAAGACGAAAGGTTTGCTATGAATTCCAACAACTAGGATTTTTCCTCCTTTTCGAGTAGCATCAAAAGCTTGTGCTAGAATATATTCTAATCCTGTCGCTTCAATGCTCACATCCACACCTTCAGGGATAATTTCCTTAATTTTCTTTGGAACTGCCTCATTTGCTATTTTTTTCGCCTTTTTGTCACCACTTTTTAAGGCTTCTAGTGTATAATTGTTTTTACCTAATGCGTTTTTTACTATTTCATTGGAATTGAAACAAAGATCAATCCCTACTCTCTTTGCCATTTCAATTCTGTCAGAAATCACATCGAATGCAATTACTTTCGAAGCTCCAGCAATTTTTGCCATTTGTGCTGTTGCAATTCCTATAGGACCAAGTCCCCAAATAGCAACAATGTCATTAGATTCAAGTGCGACCCGGTTGATTGCATGATATGCAGTTCCCAAAGTGTCCCCTATCAAACAACCTACATCAAAATCGATATTATTCGGTAATTTATACACACTTTTCCCATTAGCAATTCCATATTCCGCATGAAATCCAGGCGCATGAAGTCCAAATATTCCTCGATTATTACATAAGTTGGGCAGATTCTTCTTGCAATAAATACAGTTTCCACATGAAAAGTTAGGAGCAGTACAAATTCGATCTCCCACTTTAAAACTTTTAATCATTTTCCCTACAGATTCTACAATTCCTGCTGCCTCATGCCCTATCACTATGGGTAAATCCCTATAAGCCAACCACTTTCCTTTGGCTGATCGAAGTAAGCTTCCATCAATAATATGTAAATCTGTCCCGCATAATGCGCTACTCATTACTTTAAATACGATTTCGTTATTTTTCGGTTTTGGTATGGATTCTTCTCCAATTTCAAACTGAGGAACTTCATTTGGACCGCGAAATAAAGCCACTTTCATGATAATCAACCATAAAAATTACAAATATCTATTTAATACACAATGTAAATTTCTTATCTATTATAAACAACTAATGACTAATTCAAATATCAAGTTTGATGAGTTTAAAAAGGATGACTTATGACTAATTCAACTATTTCAATAGCACAGGAAAAAGAACCTTCAAAATGCGTCCAAAAAATTCTTGATCTATTAGGTGGTATCAGCAAATTTGTCCAATCAGGGGAAAATATATTATTAAAACCAAATTTAGTCGTCCCATTAAAAACTGAGACTGGCGTTACCACTAATCCCGCAATAATTACAGCCCTTATTGACTTGTGTTATAGTGTAGGTGCGGAAAAAGTTTATGTTGGAGACACTCCTTTTTTTG
>JABXJU010000102.1 GCA_013375405.1 Candidatus Helarchaeota archaeon | reverse complement strand
AGTATCTTTAGATAATCCGCCAGTCTCAACCCAACCAGGGGACATTACTACTATAATAGATTATGTCACCTATATAAATTGGATTTTAACTGATGACGTGGGGGCTGGGTATTACAGGGTGTCAATTAATGGAACCCCAGGAGTTTGGAACACTTGGACAAGCGGTATTTCGGTAAATTACCCGATAAATACATCTATGACCGGCACGTTTGAATATATAATTGAATTCAATGACTCAAATAACCAGTGGGGCGTCCCCGATACTGTTATAGTCGTCATCAACGAACCACCACCATTTCCTACAGGAGAGACCCAAATAAATTTGACATGTTTCTTAAATGGGACCGAACAGGTGGATGAAAATGGCTTTTTACTTCCCGTTCAAGGATGGAACTCCACATTTACCGATATAGCTGTTTCAAATGTATCTTTGTATGATTTCCATTACCTACTAGAAGAAGACTATGAAATAGTATTTGAGGGTTTTAGATATCCAGTTCATACACAAAGATGGGTAATGAGTTTCAATATTACCGATAGTTGTATAGTGGATGCGATTGATTTTGTGTTTTCCACCGATTTGAGTATTTTGTTTCCCGATTCAGTTAGAATTATTTATACCGACATAATTATATATAATGCAACCTATAGCGTTGGAAAAGGAAAGCCTGAACCAGATCAGGTAATTTATAACGAAACAGAATGGGGAGGACTTGATATGACAGTTTGGCCGTTCATGGAATGGGTTTCAGCAAGTTCAGCACCTTATTGGAATGGTTCATTGGCTGTTAAACCTACCTTAGCTATAGAAAATACATTTGGAAACACATTTTTTATAAGCTTCAGCACTAATAGGTCGCTATATTGGTATTATAGCAATGATGGTTCGGACCCAGAGGGCGATCAGGGACATGTCTATTACCAAGGATTCGCAGATGAATGGTATGATATACCGACGCCAACAGATTGTACATTGCGATTGAATTTAAAGGCGTTGAAGAATCAAACAAAGCCATCCGAAATTAATATGACAATAAATAATGAGTTAGTAACGGACCTTGGAACCTGGAATAGTACAACTCTACTCATACCCGAACCTTCTGGTTCAATTCCATTCAATATTTCTTCTACATGGTATAATATATCCTTTCAAGTCAATTGGACAAGTCAGATTTTGGAGATAGGGACTGCTATAACTTCATATAACGCAGAGCCCATGAATCCAATCGTGGAGTGGAACGTCACCATTCCGGCCATCTTTGCCACAGGATCATACAATAAAAGGATTAATGTTACCATTCCAACTACGTGGAACTCGACCAACGTGTATTATAATTCAGTTGAACATAGCAGTAGTTCATGGGAAGAAATCATTAATTCGAAATATGTGATAATAAGTGATGCAGATAATGGCATGTGGGTAGTTACTTGTGAGGGTTACAATTGGATTTCGAACCTCACGATTTCAAAAACGGAAATTTACACCTTTGATATGGTCAATATTTCCGCACGTTTAATTCGCCCCGTTTTCGATAGTGGAAACGATACTGCTAGATTGTATGTAATGGATCCCTACCAGCAAATTCTCGATGACACGATTAGCGGAAAAGGGGTAGGGGACTTTATTAATATCACGTGGAACGTTGCCCAGAGCATTCATCAAAATGGAGTATACCTGCTCACAGTATCCTGGTTCAACGGGACCGAAGCGGGAATTTGGAACACAAGCATTCAGGTCTATAACTCGACAGAGATTGTGATAGTAAGTCCAGATCATAGAGGCACGATCATTGAAATGGCAAAAGGGCAAATCTTTAATTTAACAGTATTCTATAACATGTCATTTTGGACAGGAAGTTCGTGGGGAACCTTGTACCTAAATAAAACCATGGGAGCAAATGTCACATATACTTTCCAAGGATCTGCGCCACAAGCAATGTTGAATACTTCTGTTGGAGGTAAGTGGGCATGGACTACTACAATAACATCACCTAATACTCATGGAACCTACCCAATTTATATTAATGCAACAGCATGGAGTGATATTCAGAATTATACGAATTATTTAATTACGCTCCAAGTAAAACAGTATGGAACTAATTTGATCTTTAATGATACGGCTAAAGAAACTTTCTGGAATACGCCCATCCCCTTCAGTTTTACATATACTAATTTAACCGGACATTCTATCGTGACGGATAACATCACAATTGATTGGAAATATGACTATGATTTAGGTTATCGGGGTGTGCTACAAGAAGGGGTTAATTATTCCGTTACATATGATGGGGGTACTGAGGAATACACCATCATATTTGCCAATTTTTCTGCCTACATCTACAAATTATTATTCCATATTGAGGGAGATGTCTATCAATCGCAAAGAGCGTATTTAACTTTAATATTTAACAATAAAACCACCTCTCTCAATAATCAAACTATTATCCCGAGGGCCACCTACCAAGATGATGGTGTTGTAAATGTGACAGTGTATTATAAGGATCTGGTAGATGATATTGGGATATTAGGGGGAACAATTCAATCAAATTGGTCAATTATAAAAGATTATGTTGTGCAGGAATTAGGCGGTGGATATTATAATATCTCATTGAATATCTCAAAAGTAGCTTTGAATAACTATTCAATTCTAATAAGTGCAAGTAAAAATAACTACGAAACTGCAAACCTAATAATTCATTTGGAAATATATGGATATGCTACAAATATTTTATCATTATTTGCAGAGAATTTAACTGGAACTTATGCTATAATTTATGCTAAGGAGAACTGGACTGTTACGTTTGAATTTGTAAATGCCTCGGACGGAGCTGGCATAGGAGGGGCAACTATATCTGCAAGTTTCGGTGGTGAATCCTGTATATGGCAAAATATAGTAGGAGGAAATTATACAGTCTGGGCAGATAGTAATAAATTAGCATCACCTATGGCAGGACAAAACTATACGTTAGATATTCGCATTGGAAAGGCGTTTTATGGGGACCAGCGTATCACAATTACAGTCAACATAACAAAATTACCCTCCCAGCTTTATCCTCTCGAATCAATGATAAACGCTGAGATTGACGATTTCGTTGAAGTTAGAGTACAATTGAACGATACATACAATCTTCAACCAATTAATGGAATGGTTTGGTATGAATTGCAAGGGGATAGGCAACAAATGCTTCCAACTGGAACTGCGGGTGAATATTATACAATAATAAATTTAACGGATTATATATCAGGTGAGTATCAGATTAATTTTGATTCATGGGCTATGGATTATCAGAATGCAAGTGAAATAATGATGTTGAATGTTTCTCGATTGAATATTGTTATTATTACTGAAAGTGGGACTGTTTCTGGGTATATTAATGAGTCATTGGATTTTTCCATCCAACTCAAGGATTCAAAAAATAGAATTGTTGAGAATCTTGCCGTGACATATGAAATTACACCTGGTTCAATCACAGGTTCCTTCATTTATGATGAGAACGGATTTTATAACACTACAATTGATTTAACAGGGTTGAGTGCCTCATTATTTTCATTAAGGATCAACTCTTCGCTCACGGCAAAATACAACAAGTCTATTTCTAACCTTAATTTAGAAGTTAATAAAATTCCAACATTGATAATCTCGCCTGACATGAATATCACCGCCTATTATGGGGAACAGTATCTATTGAGTGTTAATTATTTGGATACTTATCACAATTCGTTGATCGAGAATGAGAATTTACAATATGAAATAGTGGGGGAGATACCACCAACTGATTTAGGGCATGTCGGATTAGGGAGCTATCAAGCTCTCATAAATTTAACTGGGATTACAATTGGAGACTACACTCTTGTAATTAGGTCAAATGCAGCATCTCCTAATTATGAATATACTAATCTCTTAATTGAATTTCATATTGTGTCAAAAATTCAAACTGAACTCGCAATCTATTTACCAGAAGAAATAGAGGTAGGAGAATTACTAGATGTAACATTTAAATTACAGACCAATGACTCAACGCCTATACCCAATCAGTGGATTAGTTACTCGATTAATACAAATTTTCACAATGGCTCAGACAGTCTGTTCCAACAGGATTTATTTACAAATACTTCAGGGATGGGATTTATTCAGTATTTGGTCTTGGAAGGAGCAAATCATATTGATATTAGTAGTTATTTTGCCGGAACAAATAATTTGACAGATGTATGGAATTCTACTCTTATTTTTGTGGCCAGTATATCTTATAATTTAACTATCCGAGTTCCATCTAGTGTTACAGTGGGAGATAATTTGTTAATTCAAGCGGATTTATCAAATAGTACGCATCCAATTGGAAATGCCTTGATAAATTTCACTATATTCGTCGTATTTTCAGAAGATGTAACTGAAATTCATTATATGAATGGTTCGACTGATGGAAATGGAACCGCCTCTATTACATTTCGTGCTCCAGAAGAATCAATTTCCATTTATATTCTTGCATCTTATGAAGCAGAGGATGGAAAAGTAACTTATTCTGAACCTGCGATCGTTGTCTCCTTTGATCCTTGGCAAGCTTTATTAGAAAAATGGGCACTTCCCATTTTGATAATTGTTGCGGTTGCTATTTTAGCCCTCCTTGGATACTATTCATTTTCAAGACTGAGAAGGAGATTTATGTCAATCGAGGATAAAAAACGCGCTCTTATTCAAAGAAGAGCTGAAAATAGACGCGAAATTACGATAATTACACAAGAAATTCAGGAAACTCGAAGTGAAACGTTGAAAGAAGCTGAAATTGCGAGTGGAAAAATGGATTTTGAGAAAGCAGGGAAATTGTATGAAAAAGCAGGAAATCTCACCTTGGAATTAGCCGATAAGAGTGTAGCAAGAGAATTTTTCCTTAAAGCTAAAGAAATGCAAAAGTATGGAACCCAGAAATCAAGACAAAAAGATTTAGAAGAACAAAAAGAAAGACTTTTAGATAAAGCTAGAGGTGCAATTAGAGAACGAGATATTGTTGAGGCTTCTCGAAATTATCGTCAAGTGGCTGAAATCTCACGAATGTTAGGAGAACGGGACCAAGCTGCAAAATTCTTAAAACTCGCCGATGCTGCACATGAACGGATCGAAGCTTTGAAACAAGGGGATTTAAGGAAAAAAAGTGGTGTCTATTTATCAAAAGCAGATAAAGCAATGGCAAAACAAAATTTTATTACCGCAGCTGAAAATTTTGAAGAGGCTGCCAAGATTATGCTATTAATAGGAGATGATGAAGGGATTAAGCGCTTTACGGGATGGGCAAAACTAGCTCGTGAGAGGGATTCATTGGCAAGCGAAAAGTCAAAAGAGGAATGGGAAGATGAAATGGTGGAAACACAAAAATCGCTTATTCTAAAAGCGAAAGGATTGGTTAGAGAGAAAGATTATGAAAGGGCGGTAGATGTATATAGTTTGCTTACAATATATGCATTAGAATTAGGAAATTTAGCATCAGTTAAGAAATTTAAAAGAGATATCGAATTTTGTAGAAAACAATTATCCATGAAAGAAATAAGTCCAGAAGTCCGCAGTTTAATGCTTGAACGGAAAAAATTATTGGTAAATGTTGAGGATGCCACAAATAATAATAGATATGCAGTAGTCGCCCGATATTATAAGCGTATTGCCACAATATCTGAGAGTATTGAAGGTAAAGAAGTAGCACGAACGTATATGAAACAAGCTAATTATTATCTTAATAAAGCCAAGGAAAAACGATTTGCAGAAAAAGTTGAAGTTGAAGAAGATAAATTTGTTAAGAAACCTGTAAAACCCATTGCTAAAGTATCAAAGGATGAACTTGAAGAAACAAAAGCTGAACTTGCAGTTACAGTGAAAAATGCCAGAGGTGCGTTAAAAACTGGCAAATCAGTTCTTGCGAGAGAACTTTATGAAAGAGCTTCAGTTTTAGCTGCGATGATTGATGATAAGGAAAGCGAACATCGGTATAGAGTAAAAGCTGAAGAAATAGAATTACTGAAACCAAAAAAGAGGGTTGCAAATGAAGCAGTAGTTCGTAAAAACATTGCAGAACTAATGCAAAAAGCCGAAAAATCCCTTAATAAGAAAAAATATACTGACGCAAAGAATTATTATGAGGAAATTTCAGAACTGTTTATACAAATAGGAGAGGAAGATGCAGCAAACGAATTTATAGAAAGAGCTAATTCAGTGAGACGCCTTATTAAGAAATAGGGATATTTCTTTTTCTTCTTTTTTCTATATTTGAGTTTCGGGAGGAACATCAGATTTGACAATGCTGTTGGCACTAATGATGCTATTAGGCCCAATTTTTATACCAGGCATAATGGTAGTTCCAATCCCCGTCTGAGCTCCATCTCCAATTATTACTCCCATTTTTTTTCGACCACTGTCCACCCGCTCGCCTTTTATAGTGATTGGAATGGTTTTTTTATCAAATCGAAGATTGGCAGTAATGGTCCCTGCTCCAAGATTGACATCACTACCGATTATGCTATCACCTATATAGGAGAGGTGAGGTATTTTCGAATTATCAAAAATTATACTATTTTTCACCTCACATGCATGCCCAATGCGGACATTGTTTCCAATACTACAGCAATCGCGGATATAACAATTAGGGCCAATATCACAATTCTGTCCAATAAATAGAGGGCCCATGAGATACGATCCAGATCGAATAATAGTGCCTTTTCCTATTCCTACTTTCCCAACAACTTTCACATTCTCTTCAATAGAGCCTTGATTAGAGAATTTCACCCGATTCAAAAAGAACTGGTTTGCATCTAATAGATCCCAAGGTTTCCCAAGATCTAGCCAGAAATCTTTAATCTTAAAACATTTAATAGGTTCTCCTTGATCAATCAAGATTTGAATGGAATCCGTAATTTCTATTTCCCCCCGAGGAGATTTCGGAGTTTGTTGGATTGCAGCAAAGATAGATGGATTAAAAACATATAAGCCCGCATTAGTATATGCGTCTTTACTCAGTTCTGTAGTGGAAGGTTTTTCGATAATCTTAATAACATCTTCACTATCTTCATTAAACTTGACAATTCCGTAACTGGATGGATCTGGAATTTTTTTAACTGATATTAAAGAAGTGTGAGATAATGATTCAAATTTTTGAATTAATTGAATAAGAGTTTCTGAAGATATGAGAATATCCCCATTCATTAAAAGAAAATCTTCTGATTGAATTAATTCCTTGGCGCAAAGTGCAGCATGGCCAGTTCCTAACTGATCTTTTTGAGTAATATACTGTATATTCAATCCAAATTGGGATCCATCTTGAAAATACTGAGAGATTTGCTCTTGTTTATATCCAACTACAAGAATAATATCTGAAATTCCAACCTCTTTGAGAAATTCTAAAATAATTTGTAAAAATGGTTTTCCTACTATCGGAATCATTGGTTTTGGTCTGGTAAGAGTCAATGGGCGTAATCTTTTTCCTTCCCCTGCTGCCATTATTACAGCTTTCATAGCTTCACATCCCGTCTTTGAAAATAGAACCGTATTACATAATAGAAAACGGAACTTGATTAAAAATCTTCTTTGAACGAAAGGAGATAGAAAATTAATTGGAAAATACTACTATTCAAATATGAATTTTTGAACTTTTTCTTCTAAGGTGTTAATTTTAGACTCTTTTTCCATGATTAGACTATTCAAAATTAGGATTTCTCTATCAAGATTCGCTATTTTCTCTTTTTCTCTTTGTAATTGATCTTGCATTTCGATTAAATTTTTGGACAATTCGCTGATTGCATCATCTGATTCACCAGACTTTTGGGCCAATTCCTTTTGAACTTCAATGAGTTTCTTATTAAGAACTTTATTATATAGTTTAAAAGAATGAACCTCCGACTCACGACTTTTAATCTCATTCGTCATACGAAGACATATAATTGGTAATTGATCAACCTGTGCTTGGAGATCTTTGATTTTTTCTATCTGTTGTTTAATTATTTGATGATTTTTATTGATAGTGATCTGAAATTTTTCGAATTCTAATAGTTGGCCCATTCCAGCTTTTTCAAGGATGTTTTGTGAGGCAGAAATTCGCTCATCTTTCAATTGCAATTCTGACTTTTGTTGTTCAATCGTATCCTGCAGTTTTTTTTCCTGAGATTTTAATTTGGTTATTGTATGTTCAAGGGCTGGGGCAATTTGGTCTTTAAAAATTGTAATTTGTGCATTTAAATCATGAATTTTCTTATGCATTTCTGCAATTTTATTATCTCTTTCAACTATCATTTCGCCCCTAATCTTCATTTCGATCGTAAGCCCATCTAATTTTGATTGGAGATCTTTAATTATTCGAAAATTTTCAGAAAAATCTTCATCTTTCGGCCGCTCTAACCTCGCGGTATCCTGTCTTCTTTCAGAAACACTTTCTTCGTTTTCATCTTGAGGCTTTTCCCGCTTTAGTTGCTGTTGTAATCTGAGTAGTTGGGATTTTTGACGAAGAAGAAAGAAAATAAAGATAACTGTGAGTCCACTCAGAATTCCAAGAAATATAATTTGGAGAATTTCATTAGCTGCTATAATCTCACCTACTCAATTAAGCCAATACTCGAATAAAAAGATTTAGAATTTTAAAAAGTAGGCTTCAGAAGTCACAATCTCAAGTTCTAAAAATAGTTCAGTTTTCAGAGGGTAATTCCGCTGGTTCTAATACGATTTTCGTTTTCATAATTTCTGATTTTCTAATAGGGAAAATTATTTTCGCTTCGTTGTAGATTTCGCTCCCGATTTTACCTAAGACGCATTCCTGAATAAATGCTATAAAATTAAGTTGGTGTGATTTTTCCTCGATGATATTTTTCATGATAAGACGGATTGCTTTTTGCTGGCTTGTTTTTGCTCGTTTTTGGGTGAACACGACCGCAGTAACGCGAATTTTATAGGCTCCAGATGAAGCCGATGAGTCCGCTTTTATTGAAATGTTGAAAATTCCCTTAATTTGACTAGTTGTGCGACGTACGAGGGATCTCAAATAGTCCCTGGTGAAATCGTGCCCCCAAAATTTGGTATATGCGTGATAGTTTTCATCAACTTTCTTGATTTTAAAAAACATTTTAATATGAGTCTGGGAGTAATCATTCGTGATATTATATAGCGTGGTTTCAACTGTGCGTCCAAGGACATCACTACTTGTGGGAATCTGTGCGATTTCCACATCACCAAAATATTTCGGGGTATGAACGGAATACCATGTTTTATTTTTCCATTTATCTATCGTTTGAACCTTTCTTCTGCCTTTCCTTTTACCTTTTGGTGACACGGAAATTTCCTCGATTAATATCTTGATTCAACTAATAAAAATTCTATTTAAAATTTTCTTAGGGATCAATCATTTAGTTATTTTTTCTTTAATTATTTTATTCAAGGTTTCTATGAAAAGTGAATCGTGTGAAATAGGAATACGAGTGCCCGCAGCAGCATCGTGACCACCTGCTAGAAATTCTGAAGTATCCAAGCCTAATTGGGAGATGGTCTTGCGTAAGGCCTTAGCTAAATGAAGGCCTTTTTTTACAAGTGCATCTTGGGCTCGGGCAGAAATTTTATAGTTCTTATCATTAGAAGTAGCAAATCCTATAAGAGGTTTTGTCGGTTTTGCTATTTTAGTTTGTAAAGCGATAGTCGCAATGCGTCCAACCATTGTCTCATCCAATTGACCACCGTAAAAATATTGGAGGTAATCAGTTTCCCGAATCGTTCCAGGGTGCTTTAAATTCTCGAGAAATTGGTTTAACGTTTCTTGATATTTGATTAGAAGATCTTGGGCACGTCTATAGGGCACATCACGATCTCCCATACAGACTGCGACGCCAATTCCTGGATTTCGAGTCCGGCCGCAGGCATTGATTAAGGCAGCATAGGTCCGTCCATCCTTTAAATATAGTTCGGTTTCTGTCAGGAATTTATAATGAGTACTTACAAGGCTGCTTGCTTGCTCAGAAGTTCCATCATGAGATAAAATTAATTGAGTTAGTTGAGTAGTTAAATTTTTTTTCTCTTCAGTGGATAAATCAGAAATAGTCCTCCAATTATCACCAACATATAATGGAATGCCGATTGATCCGAGGAAGCGGACACATGCTTCTTCATTTCCTGTTAGATCAGGTAAAAATGGGTCAGTGGTTTCCATCAATACACGTTGGATTGGTTTCATTTCGCTATATGGAAAATAGAGGTCCTTTTCGATTTGAATAAGGTTCTCTTTCATACCTAATTCTGCTATTTTTGCATTCAGTCCCAAAAGAGTATGTTGTTTAGCCTTATCTTGCGTGTCTCCGAGAGCTCCAACAAGCGCCAATGGTAGTAAATTAAGATTTGTTTGGGGATCTAAAGTTTGGGCAATAAGGAAACACACTCCCGCTCCGCTAATTTCCGTTGAACCATCGACTCCAAAGAGATGGGGATTAATTTCAAGAATATTTGAATGTTTGGGGGAAGGACTAAGAGGTTGATGGTGATCTAAGATAATAATATCTTCAGTTGGGAGGACCTTCGATAGGATTTCTATTTGTCCACTTCCAAAATCCGAAAAAATAAAAGATTTTTGCTTTTCTTGTGCAAGCGACTTGATGAATTCAGTTTCTAATTGTCGAAAAATACGCAAATGATATCGTGCGCCTAAGCGAGAAAGGGCAGAACAAATTATCCCAGCAGCAGCTATTCCATCTGCGTCAATATGACTGGAGATACGGATTAGTTCCTCTAATTTTATCCAAGACTTAATCTTTTCGGCTGCTACCTCTAATGCTTTACGAAATTCTTTATTTAACTCTAGTGGATTCATCGTTTAATTCGGCTCACTAATGATATAGATATTATTATAGGATAAGAATGAGAAATAGAATATAAGAAACTACGGTGAGGATTAGCGAATCAGGACAGCGGCCTTCTTCCAATCATATTTCCAATCTTTAGGAAGTACTTTTTCGTTCCGATAGTATTTAGAAAGCCGGTAAATTTTACTTTCAATTAAGTGGAGCCCACGTTTTGAGGATAAATCTTTCTTATTCTCTTCCATATGGCGTCGAAGATTTACAGCCCGTTTTATTAAATTAGTGAGGGCTTCTGGAAGGGTTAGTTTCAACCCGCGTTCTTCTAAAATTTGAGATATAGTTTTACTAGTAATGAGCTTCGTAATAGGAACCCCATATTGATCCCGGAGAGTTGTTCCAATCATTGATGGAGGAGAACCTTCACGAGCTAATTTTACAATCAGATCTTCTACTTCATCAGCGGAACGGGAAAACCAGTCCGGTGCTTTCGCCCTCGGAGGGCGAGTGGATGAAGATTTACCTCTTTTTCGAGAATGCATACGGGCCATCTAATTTTCACCTTAAAATCAATAATTTTCCTTTGAAAAAAACAAACCTTTAATTCTTTAAAAAATTTCTTTGATTGATATTAAAAAAATTTTAGAATACTGTTTCTAATTTAAATAAGTAACAGAGAGATTGAGAAGAATTATAGTTTGAGGCTATTATTAAGAAGCATCACCCATTTCGGGTGAATAGGTGAATGATATGATGAATGAACTTGATACTATTATCGTTATTGATGTTGAATCAACCACTTGGAAAGATATCCCTCCCCCAAGTCAAGAAAGGGAAATTATTGAAATTGGAATTTGTCCGCTTCAAGTAGCAACCGGGAAAAGACTGTCTAAAAGGAACATTCTTGTAAAACCCGAGAAATCTACTGTGACTGATTATTGTACAAAACTTACTACCTTAACCCAAGAGCAAATAAAAAATTTAGGAATTTCGTTGAAGGAGGCATGTTCCACTTTGGAGAAAGAATATTTAACTAAAACAAGAACTTGGGCAAGCTGGGGGAAATATGATAAAAATCAGTTTGAGAGAGAGTGTAAATCTAAAAATGTGCCCTATCCCTTTGGTCCAAATCATGTAAATATAAAAAGCCTTTTTGCTTCTAAGAAGGGATTAACTCATGAAGTAGAACTACTGGAAGCTCTGCAAATGTTAGGGCTTCAATTCGAAGGTACGTATCATCGAGCGGTTGATGACGCCTATAATATAGCACACGTCTTCCTAAAAATAATTTAAAAAGAGATTGATTGATTTCTTGGAAATCGCTCAAATTTATTTTTGTATCTTACTTTTCAAATACGTCACTAATTTTTCAAGACTCCTTCGTCGATGAGAAATTTGATTTTTTTTATCAACACCCATTTCGGCGTAAGTCCGTCTATCTCCTTCTAAGGGGATAAATATAGGATCGTATCCCCAGCCATAATTACCTGTTTCAGAATGTGCGATTGTACCTTGAGTTTCACCTATAAAAGTACATGATTCATTTTCAGAAAGGATCAGTGCAATGACTGTCTTAAAGATGGCATTTCGATTGGAATTTTCCCCTAATAATTGAAGGACGCCCTGATTACCTATGGTTTTAAAGATATAAGAGGCGTAGGGACCTGGAAAGCCCCTGAGTGTGTGAATGAAAAGCCCAGTATCTTCTACGAAAAGAGACTGTTTTAATTGAGAATAAGCGTGTTTCGCACTAAATAGAGCAATTTCTTCTAATGAATCAGATTGAAGTTCAGGTAATTCAGCCTGATGGAATGAAATTTGAATATTAAATTCATTTAGAATCTTTTGTATTTCTTGAAATTTATGATAATTGCTGCTCACAAAGAATAATTTCAATAAACTACCTCCATATTAGTCAGAACAGTTTAAAATATTGTTTTCAATCACGCCTTCTATAAGACCATCTGCGATTTGAACAAGAAGAATATCTCTAACAATACCTATTGGTATCTCTAAGCTATTAGTAATATTCTTCAAATTGATCGTTTTCTCGGTTTTAAGGCGATTATTTACATAAGTTAAAATTAAATCAGAGTGAATTTCGTATATATCTTCATCTTCAAACTTGAATTTATCCAATTGTTCTCGCATTTTTTCTTCGATAAATTTCTCATCTTCTTCAGAAAAGACTTTTTTGACTAAGCGACTTTTTTGAACTTCTTCATCTGAAAGATCTAATGTCAAAAAATGCTGTTGAATCTCATGAATTATCAGCCATAAAAGGAAGATAGCAAAAATTGGAATAATTATACACACAATGATGATTATTAGCCATGTAGTCATGCCATAAAATAATAATAGACGAGTAACTTGCGGAATAATGAACGCTCCAAAGAAAACAACGGTAAAAATAATTGCGAGTACATAATAGATATCTTTCTTTTGGAGCATTCTCACCAATTCATATTTTTCTAATGAATATATATATCATGTATTATCTAATGTAATTAATAAAATTTAAATAAAGCAAAGATGCAAAAAAATCAATTGAGTGTAAAAATTCAAATGAGTATAAAAGTAAATTGAAAAGTAAGCAGTAAGGGAATAAGGAAAGAATGGACTCGAATAAAGAAGCCGTACAAGAGGCAATCAATCGAGCGTTAAAAGCGGCAAATCGCGCAGTTAGAGGAAATAAATTTGCAAAGGTTGCAGATATTTATTACCGCATAGCCTCAATGTTAAATGAAATGGGAGACGATGCTGGGGCGCAAAATTTTGCGAATGCGGCTAAGAAATTCAAAGAAAAGAGGGAGATAGTAGAGCAGATTCAAAACGCAATGAACATTGCAGACGGGGCGTATGAAGTAGGTGATTTTAAAACGGTTTCAGAGACTTATTTCAAAGTTTCAAGTCTTTCTGAATTAATTGGAGACAAAACTACTGCTGATCGATTTAGAACCGAAGCTGAAAAATTTGCACAAACAGCAAGAATTGAACCTCAAATGCAGAAAACCGGTGCGACAACAATGCAGGAGTTTGTTCCTAATATTCAATCTCAGATTCCTTCAACATTTGAGATAAAAAAGACACGAACAAAACCAGCCGTTAATATAAACCATGCAATGATGACCTTGGGACTAGTTTGCCCTCATTGTGGAGCTGAAATCGGTCCTGATTTAAATTTATGTCCTAAATGTAATAAACAGTTATAAACCTTCATTTAATGATATCGTCCTCGTTTTTCGATTTCAGCCAATCGTTGGATGACGTCAGTTGCCTTTTTATTCCCCAGAATTTTAGTATATCCCTCTAGAATTGCAGCAAAACAAACTTCAAGAAGTTTAAAGTGGGTGCTTTGGAATACACGGTGGATTAAATGGAGATCAACTCCACGATTTTCGATATTTGTAGAATATTCTGCTAAGCCAAAATCAATTAAATAAATTTTCTGGGTGTTGGATTGTAATATCATGTTAGAAGTAGTAAGATCGCCATGGATGATGTTATTTTTATGTAAAATTCCTATTATCCTACCAATTTTTTCGCAGATCTCCGCAGGATTGCATTCGGGATTATTTAATAGTTCTTTTACGCGAGTACCTTCAATAAATTCCATATAAATAGTAGCATTTTGGGCATCAATATAATAAATAATAGGAGTTGAAATTCCTAATTTCCTTGTTTCTGTTAGAATTTTGGCTTCATGAACAGTTCGTGCCATTCTAAGGCGCTGATCAAGCAGTGGGTGCCGATATGTTTTAGAAATACGAACCTTTTTTAGAATGGTTCGTCCATACCATTGTTCTTTAAATAAATGGGCTTCGGCGCCTTTCTTATAGAGCATTTAGTCATCCCAAGTAACAGTTATATCATCAATACGCCAATTTGGTTTTACGAGACTTTCATTTATGGAGAGAGATTTTTCATTTCTTGCGCGTAATAAACCGGTCCATGCAATCATCGCCCCGTTATCCCCTGCAAGTTTTGATGGAACCGCGAAAAACGTTGCATTATGCTCTTTAGAAATTTCGCGGATCATTTGCTCCAACCTTTTATTAGCAGCGACTCCGCCGGTTAAAAAGATCGGAAGA
>JABXJU010000101.1 GCA_013375405.1 Candidatus Helarchaeota archaeon | reverse complement strand
AATTGTCTTTCCACCCCCAGTTCGGACAACTAATAAAGTATTCTCCTTTTTATAGATTTTCCTGATTCCCTTTCGCTGAAATGGGTAGAGTTCCCTAATACTGTACCCTTCCGACCGTGTATATCGTTCCAGCCGCTCAAAAAAGCCGCTCAGTCTTATACGTGGCGGATTTGCCGCCCATACATAGGGATCAGCTGCTGGCAAAAGAATTTGTTTCACAAATACGAGGAAAAGAAGAGAAAATGCTATATTACAAACCAATATTGTAAGAACTATTCTAAACACCAAAATTCGAAGATTGAAGATGAAAATGTACTTATAAAAAAATATATTTAAATTTATAATTTAAATATAAATCCGTATTATAAAAAGAATTTCTGAATTTAATCAAAAAGAAATCAATAAAATAGAAAAAGGAATCCGCTAAAAAGCCAGTTTATGAAAAATTCATTAAGAATGGTTTGATTATTTCATTAAAAGCGAACATACTTTTAGAGGAGTGTAAGTTAGAACTGACGCCCCATAAGTAGGTGACTGAAAGTATTTTGCGCAAATTGGTCTATTTTTCGTAAGATTTTTAACTTTTGGTATCCAATTCTAATCTATGGTAAAGAAAGGTTTCAAAAAGAAATAGGAGTTTATATATGATTTTTGTAAAAAAAGGTTAACTCACGGATTGTGATTAATTTGGTAAATAATAAAAAAATTATTGAAACAGTTCTTTTATGTGAAAGTTTTACTAATCGGGACAATGTGTTAGTGATGTTCAGTCACGCAAAAAATGAGCTAGAGCGAAAAAGGACCTCACCCTTCGCTAAAACTGGACGAATAAGTGGACAAACACTTCGAGGGTGGTTACGCCATGCTATTGAAAAATTATTACTTCAACAAGGAATTAGTGTCTGTCATCCACTTACTCAAATCAGCGTGACCGGAGCACGCAATAAGGAATATTTTAATAAAGAAGATTTAACAATGGGGTATCATTCCCGAGGGGATTGTGCTGAGGAAGGCGGTTGTCTTATTTATCAAATGTTCGGCGATCTTAATGTGCCTGGTAATCTAATTGTACCGAGCGTGTATTTCTACCCAACAACTACGGGTAATGGAACCGCCACTAAGGAAATTAATAAGGTTTTTGGGAGCGTTGGTGGAGGAAGGGTCGAAATTGCCCATTGTAGCCCACGCGCAAGAAAAAATACTCACCAAACCTATATGTCAATGGAAACTGTGGTAGGGGTTATGATTAAAGCTCCTTTCAAATTAATTCTAAAGGTCGAAAACAGAGAACACGAAATTGTACTTTTAAAGGCCTTAGATTTTCTCAAGACCATGGTTCAAGGGTATGAATTTGATTTCTTATTGGGTGGCATGCGTGGGCAAGGGTATGGTCGAGCCGCCATATTGCCTTTAATAAACAAGGTAAGCAAGGTTAAGAAATCTAGAAATAAAACCCTTGTCCCTCAAGAAAGAGATGAAGAACTGGAAGAAGAAAGTGGAGGCATTAAGATACAATTCAAGTTGAAGAAAGAGAATGCTGAAAAGCTAAACCGCGAATTTCTAGAAGTTATTGAGAAGCAAAAAATAAAGTTTCCTATTCAAAAACAGACAAAAAATGATAAAGAAGAAACCGAGGCAACCGTATAAAATGGATGAGATTTTAAGACTCTTATTTCGCTTTCACACGGAATATAAGGGTGATTCACGATTCATCATGGGAAATGCTCTAAGGCATGCTCTTTCATTACAGTTAGATACATCAATAGGAGTTTTTACAGATATCCGGCAGCTCATTCCTCCCAAAACTTATCAGGAATTCTTTTTGATTCGAACCAAGAAATGTTTTTTACACCCCCATTTTGAATTATTTTTTGATAGAGTACAAAGTCATCGAAGGTTTAGATCTTTCTTCACGCCTGAATTTGTAACTTTTGATATTCTAAACCCACCTGATAGTTTGCTTGAAACAATTAATTCGGAGGAACTCCTTCAGCTTGGTGGTGCTCGAAATTGCGGATTTGGAGCTGTAACACTTCAGGATTTTGCCTTTGTTAATATTGATGAACTGGAACTGGTTGAAGAGGCATCCCATCTGACGCTTATCGCGCCTATGGTTCATATGCCTACCATGGTTGAGAAGTATAAATGGCGTCATGAAGATGTGTTACTCTGGAATAATGGTAGGTCTAATTCCGTTCGGGCTGTCGCTCCGGGACAGTTTTTTCGCTTGAAATCAGGCTTAAAAATACAGAAGATAGCGAAAGAGGGAATAACACGGAGGGAGAAATCTCATAGACGGCTTCTAGGGCAATTTGGTTTTGGAGAATTCATATTAAATAATTGGAAGAAGAGTGGTAGTTAAATTGACTGTAAGTGAAGGGATTCTTCGGATTTTACAGCATGATTTACATAAGATCCGTGTCCCTGGCGCGTTAGCTCATAAAGTGGCGATGCCCAATGAGAAAGCGCGTGAGGCAGATGGTGTTGCTGCGTGGCTGAGTCGTAATTTTTTACGGGAATCATTTCAAGAAGAACTCTATAGAAAGTCTCTAATTTTCCCAATGAGAAACCTTAAGAATCCGCGGGCTTTGATAAATCAGCATAAGTCTGAGGTCACTGAGCTATTTAAAGAAAAAGATGCATTCAAGTTACATGAAGCAATTCTTACCTCTAAACTCCTTAATCTCTTTTCAGAATCTAAATATTTCCCCTATACATCGTTGAAGTACCATACATTATTAACCTGCGCATTGTATTTTAACTTAAATCAAAATCATAAGTTGAATGAGCTCTATCTCTGCGAAAATATCCCAATAACAAGCCCCTTCCAAATAATTTACCATGATAAATCACGGACATGGGCAATCCTTCCCCATAATAAGGAAGGGAGTCTTACTCGTATTTTTGCCCGTTTCTACAGTAGCTGGGAACGTCGTAGAGAATTAATTTTTGGAGGTGATTATCGGATATTGGCTGGGATTCTTTCTTCCATCAGTAGCTGGTCAACTGCCCTAGCTGTTATAGAGGATTTCCATGAACTCGTCGATCTCTGCTAAAATACGCGAAACGGTCAGGTCCTCGAAGCCCTAGAAAAATCAGCTCAAGCATTGCATAGTATAGAGATTAAGCCAGTTTAAGAAAAATTCATTAAGAACGGTTTGCAATTACACACGTTGCAGCGGTTTGGGTGATTTTTGGAAGGCTTTGGAGGGCATAGCATAGATTAGATAAAAAAACATTTGCAATGATAATGAATATCAGAACCATAAAAGGGCTCAGAAAATTTGCCGAGTAACCTAAAAAAGAGATAAATTAATTTTTGAAGGTGATTATCGGATATTGGCTGGGATTCTTTCTTTCATCAGTAGCTGGTCAACTGCCTTAGCTGCTATAGAGGATTTCCATGAACTCGTCGATCTCTGCTAAAATACGCGAAACGGTCAGGTCCTCGAAACCCTAGAAAAATCAGCTCAAACATTGAATAGCATAGAGATTAAGGTTTGGGTGATTTTTGGAAGGTTTCGGAGGGCATCGTATAGATTAGAATACAACATTATATAATAAGCCTCTCCAATGATCTCTTACTGAATATTCAGCTGTTCCTGTAATAAGAGAAAGTAGGTGTTGAGTTAAAATTGATCGTTTTTTCCATCTCTTAGAGAGTATTCGATCCGCCGCATAAACAGTTGCTACAGCCAGTATGTAAGGATTTCGACCCCCTCTTTCCTCAGAAGAAATTTGTTGTAAAATCACTTGACTTTCAAATAAAAGATCTTTCTCATATTCAAATCCTGTTTTATGAATTTTCGCTAATCTCTTTTGTATTTCAGCAGTCGAAGTAAGTTTATGGACAATCTTGGGAAGATACTCTTCACTTTTAGTGGATGTGTGATTTTGAAATATATCCTTAAATTTAGGTTTGATTAGAAGAGCAGTTCTAATAATACTCTTAGTAGTGACCCGATGATGCAATTTTTTAAAAGCGTCGGCAATTTCTTTTATCGTTAAAGGAATACTATCCTTAAATTCCTTGGCAGCAAGGTAGAGACAGACTGCAATCAGATTCAAATGATTATAAAAATCTCCCTTTTTTAATTTCTTAATAAATTTATGATAAAGATATGCAGTCCTATTTTTGATATTCTGAGTTATTGATTCTACTAATGTACAAACTCT
Organism: Candidatus Helarchaeota archaeon; assembly: GCA_013375405.1. Next base: position 10,876 of record JABXJU010000101.1, on the reverse strand, counting down.
ATTTAAAGTCATTAATGTCCTATAATTGGTCTCTTGTTTGTCAATTCGAGCACGGAGATCATAACGATATTTTAGTCTCTTGAAAAGAGCCTGTTTCTTAGAGGATAAGGCTATCCCATTCTTGTCATGAAAGTAGGTCGAAAATTGATATCCCATATAACTTCCTAAGCCATCAACAATATTAAGCCGATCACCTAAAGCGACAAAATGGGATGCAGAATTCCGGTGATCTCTGCTATCATGCGGATTAATTTTATAGGAGGGGGGGACAAATTCTTTTGAAAGAACTAAGCCGCACTTTACACACACATGTTCACCTTTGGTAGAATCTAGTATTGTTTCATGAATACAACTAGTACATTCTACTACTTGATTTTTTAGATCATTCAAAATACAAACCCCAGAAATTGAACAAACATAAAAGTTTAAAATTAGTTTTTATTCTTTCGACATGTTTTCATGTCATCTATCTTCGTTAAAATACGCCTAAACTATTTGTTTGTATTCTGAAGCTTATTGATTGTTCATAGTGATAGAAGGAGATCTCTGAAAGTATTCGTACTTAAAAATTGACTAATTTAATATGTTTAAAAATGAATAAACTAAAATGTCTTTTATCAAAGGGTTGATAAAGCAAGACGAGTATCTTAGTTATAACAATTCAAATTTTATATATTCCTATAAGATAGTTGTTTATAAGGAATTTTCATAACATATTATTGTAATAAAAAGTGAATCGGTGATAGCCCCTTGGAAGAAATAATGTGGGTCGAAAAATATCGTCCCAGAACCTTAAGTGATGTAGTAAATCAAACAGAAATAGTAACTCGCCTGAAAATTTTTATTCAAGAGAAATCTATGCCGCACCTCATTTTCAGCGGACCTCCAGGAACCGGAAAAACTACCTGTGCTTTAGCCTTAGCTCACGATCTATTTGGTCATTCCTACCGTCAAAATGTAAAAGAACTTAATGCAAGTGTTACATCAGACACACCAATTTTAATTAAAATAAACAATGAAATTAAAAGAACCAATTTTAAAGAATTAGCTAAACTTTATTTTAAAGATAATTCTGGTATAAGAGTTAAACCTGAAGACCTAAAAGTACTTTCAATTGGTCTAAAATATGAAATTAGATTTTCCGATGTTGATTATATTTTTAGACATAAAGTCCAAAAAATTGCCAAAATTAGATATGAAGGAGGTTATGTTAAAACAAGTTTAGATCATTCTGTAATAATTTTTAATGAAGAAGGAAATTTAATTTCTAAGAAAGTATCTGAACTTCTTAAGGGAGATTTACTAATTTCGTTTAAAACTAATTTTCTTGGAAAAACACAAGAATTAAATTTAAGACCATTTGAGCCAAATATGAATACTGCTCTGTTACATACTAGAATTAGAAATCCAAAAGTTAAAAAAATATTTAAAGATTTTACCCTAAACGATGAATTTTCAAAAATACTTGGAATATACTTGGCAGAAGGATGTACATCTCTTCAAGGAAATACAAGCGGACAAATCATATTTACATTTGGATATCCTCAAGAAAAAAAACTAGCAGAAGATGTTTCAAATTTCTTTAAAAATTTGAATTTATCAATATACTCAAATAAAGGAAAATCTGGCTTTGACAGAAGTCGTGAAAGTTCTATTCAAATTAGAATATTAAATACACAGCTTACTAAATTTTTCGGAGCAAATTTTTATGATGGAAGTGAAAGGAAGACTGCTCACTTTAAAAGGGTACCACTTTTTATCTTTGATGCGACTACATCTAATAGGATAAATTTTCTAAATGGATATTATAGAGGAGATGGCTGTGGGGTGTGGGGAGAAGTTGCAAGAATAACTTCAGTCTCTAAGGATGTACTAATAGATTCTGCATGGCTAGGACGAATTTCAGACATAGAAACTTCTTCATTTAAAAAAGAAGTAAGGTTAATTTGGCCGCATGCTAAATTTTCCTATGTGAAATCAAATTTATTACCTTCTTTTTTATCTCATAGATTAATACATTACGCAAAAGGTAACCCAAGATATTTATTACGACATTCATTATATAGCAAGAAATCAAAACGAGTTTCTAAACAAATCATTAAAAACCTTCTTGAGACGATTGAAACAGAAGATCAAGTAATTGAAAATATACGCAGTTTAGTAGATTCAGGTCTCTATTCTGTTAAAATAACGGATATTCAGGTAGAAGATTACAATGACTATGTCTATGATGTATCTGTTCCAGACAGTCAAGCATTTTGGGGTGGCACAACACCTGTATTATTGCATAATAGTGATGAACGAGGTATTAAAGTAGTTAGAACTTCTATCAAGCAATTTGCCCATTATTTGGGAACTGAAGATGCCCCCTTTAAAATATTGGTATTAGATGAGGCAGATAATATGACGGGCGATGCACAGCAAGCTCTCCGCAGAACTATGGAATCGACTTCTAGAAATTGTCGTTTTATTTTAATATGTAATTATTCCTCGAAAATTATTGATCCAATTCAGTCAAGATGCAGTATTTTTCGATTCTCGCCCCTAAAAAATAAAGATATTTTGCAGAGATTAGAAGAAATAAGTAAAAATGAGAAAATTGATTTGATGGAAGACGGTAAAGAGGCGATTTTATATAATAGTGGAGGTGATATGAGGCGTGCCATAAATATTCTTCAAACAACAGCTACTCTAAAAGGTGAAATTGATGCTAATACTGTATATAAGGTTACAGGTAAAGCGCGTCCTGAAGAAATCCAGAACTTACTTAAAATAGCCTTAGAAGGGAAATTTCTTGATGCGATTCAACAAATAGAGACATTATTGAATGTTTATGGTTTATCAGGGATAGATGTAATTGGACAAATTCATCGTGAGATTATTAAGTTGAAAAATATTACTGAATTGCAAAAAATTAATCTAATTGAAATAACCGGCGAGATAAATTTTAGATTGATAGAAGGTGCAGATGAAAAAATCCAGCTTGCTTCCTTAATTGCGAAGTTCTGCCGTATCGGTATGAATAGAAAATAAAACATAAGAATTTGACTAGATTCATTAATTAGGAAACTAGGGATAAATGTAAGTAATAAGACTGCTGAATTATTTTAATTCTATTATGGAGACATTCTGAAGTATTACAATTAAAAATATATTATAAGGGAATTTAATGTTACGAAAATTAAAATTTTCAACAGCGGGAAAAATTCCAAATAAATATTTGAAAAATATCGTCTTTAAATATTTAGGATGTTCTAATGAGCGTGTTATATATGGCCCGGGTATCGGTAGAGATGCTGCTGCTATTAAATTACCAAATGGTAAAATTCTGATAGTTAAATCAGACCCAATTACAGGTACAGTGCGGCATATTGGCCGATATGCAGTTGTGATAAATACAAATGATATAGCGGTACTTGGAGCTCAGCCATTGTTTTTTATATCAACAATATTACTTCCTCTTAATTCATCTCTAGATGATTTAGAAATTATTTGTAAGGATATTGATCAAACAGCAAAGGAATTAAATATAAGTGTAATTGGTGGACATTCTGAAATTACTATGGGAATAAATGAACCAATTTTATGTGGGGCAATGTTGGGAGAAACGACTGCCGATTTGATTGTTATTGCGCATTCAAAGCCAGGTGATAAATTAGTAATGACAAAATCTGCCGCAATTGAAGGTACGGCAATCCTTGCTTGGGATAAAGAAGAATATCTAAAAACTATGATAGAAAGAACTACTCTAAGTAACGCAAAAACTTTTATCAGATCGCTAAGTATTTTACAGGAAGCTCAGCTTGTTTTAAAAATTGGAGGCATTACGGCGATGCATGATCCTACAGAGGGTGGAATTTTGAATGGTATTTGTGAAATATGTGAAGCGGCAGATGTAGGAGCTGATATTTATGAAGATCGTATTCCAATTGCAAAAGAAACGAAAGAAATATGTAAAATCTTCAATATTTATCCATTACGTCTAATTTCCTCAGGAACATTATTAATGAGTATAAATCCCCATTATATCAATCAAATTCTATCAGCTTTAACCTCCCATGGCATTACTGCAACTTGTATTGGAGAAATAAAAGAAGAAAAGATTGTAACTCTTCATAAGAACGACGGAACTCAAGAATTAATTACTGATCAGAATCAAGATCAGTTATGGAAAGTTTTTGAATAAATTTGATGTAGGTAATACCAGAAAAGCAGTCCCAAATTTTTTTCTCGATGTATTCTGCTAATCATTCAATATAGTAATTTTTTAAATTTGAAGATCGCCCTTTTTAGAAAGATATTTACTTTTCATTCGTCCCCTTTTCTAATTTATAAGGTTGATAATCAAATAAATATGTTAAAAGATATTTTCTAACCTATTTGAGAGTGAGGTAGAATTTTGTCGGTAAAAAATATCATGAAAGAGGAATTAAAACGGACTTCTTTATTTCGGGATGAAACAAAACTTTCAATAGATTATACGCCACTAGATCTTCCACACAGGGAGGAACCGATCCGGAAACTCGCACATCTATTTAAATCGCTAATTGAAAATCCAGGTGGTGCAAGCAAAAAGGTAATTATTACAGGAACAACTGGAACTGGCAAGACAGCAGTTACAAAAAGATTTGGAGTCATGATACAAGAAGTCGCAGAGGAGAACAGTATCTATTTACGCTATGTCCATATTAATTGCCGTCGGTATAAAACATCATTTATGGTATTAAATCGTATAATTCAACATTTTAATCCAAAATTTCCCAAACGGGGATTTAATGTGGCAGAATTAGTACATATTCTTTCTAATGAGATTCTTGACAAAGAGGATGCTTATATCCTCCTCTGCTTAGATGAGACAGATCTCCTTATTTTAAGTGAACCTTCTATTATTTACAATTTAACGAGAATGCATGATGATTCTCTTAACTCTAAACAAAGACTATCACTTATTACTATTGCGAAAAGTGATTTGTTTAAAAAAAATTTAGATCCCAGTATTAGCAGTACTTTTCAATGTAGCACGATACACTTAGAGAAATATTCGAGCCTTCAGCTCAGAGATATTCTAAAAGAACGTATCAAAGAAGCTTTTTTTGATGGTACAGTTTTGAATGAAACTATAAATTTAATTTCAGACTTTACTGCAGAATCAGGTGACGCTCGATATGCTCTAGAATTACTTTGGCTCGCAGGAAAATACGCGGATGACGCAAAATCGCTTCAAATTACTCCTGAATTTGCCAGACAAGCTAAAGTCAACTTAGATCCTGGAATTAAACGAGAAGTTATTCGTGACTTGGGCCTACATCTGAAACTTATTCTTCTAGCTACTACGCGTCAATTAAAAAATACACAGAAAGCATATGCCATAATGGGCGAGATCGAAGCAGCTTATCGGCTGATCTGTGAAGAATATAGCACAGAGTCACATAGCATAAAACCACGTGGTCATACCAAGATTTGGGAGTATATAAGAGAACTTACGGATATTTCTGAATTCTTGAGTACTAAGGTATCTAGTTTAGAAGATAAGCCAGGACAAACTACTTTACTTAGATTAAATGTTCCAATTGAGATCCTAGAACAGATATTAGAAGATGAAATTAAAGGTGAATTTAAACTTTCCTAGAGGAATAATTATGGCTATAACAAATGCTATTAATCATGAAATGAAGGAAAAATTTGCGATTGAACACGTATTTCAATCGAGAGGACGAATTAAAATTTTAAAAATTCTCGCCACAGAAGGAGAATTAAATATTTCTGAAATCGCTAGAAAAGCTCATATAAACCATAACTCTACACGCCACCATTTGAATTTCCTTGTCAAGGCAAATATACTTCAAGAAAAAACATTTGGGCGTATTCGGATTTACCGATTTAGAATAGAGAATACAAAGGTGCGAGCAATTAAAAATCTATTTGATATTTGGGAAAATTCAAATCTATAGGCTTTGTTAGTATCTTTTTTATTAAATTCTATTAGATTTTTTCATGAATTGTTAAATATTTGTTGAATAAGACCTTTAAAGGCCTCCAAGACATTTGTACCGACTGTCGCTATCGTTTCAAATAAATTGGTCGAGTTTTTAAGTCCTAACATATTCTTAAATTCAGTGACAGAAATAGCATTTGAAGAATCACGCTTATTTAAGGAAATAATAACTGGAATATCTTTTATATAATTACCCATTAATAAAGAAAGTTCATTCCAACTAGCTAAATTCTCTTTTATCAAATGTTTTTGGCTGTCTGCTACAAAAACTATTCCATCGGCACCTGACAATACCGTTGGTCTTGTTTCTGCATAAAAATCTTGTCCTGTAGCGCTCCATATGTCAATTTGAAAATTCCACTGGCCCTTTTGTACAAATATAGACCCCCAATCAAAAAATAATGTTCTTCCTTCACGAGTTTCGATTGATTGTAAAGCATTCTCCCTTCCTAACTTTTTAAAGATATAGCGTAAGGAGGTTGTCTTGCCCGACATTGCACAGCCAAAGTAAACAACTTTCACGATAATTTTCCTTAAACCTAGATCCCAAAGCATCTTAATCACATGAAAATAATTTTAACCCCAAAATCCATCAATTCTATCCCCAACTTGAACCATTCTTCCGTGTCTAATACAAGGAGAGAAATCAACTCCATATTCTGCCTGAACTAACTGAAGCATTCTGTCTGCATCGACTTCTTCATAATCAATTGTCTGAAGTAAAGTTTTTCCTGAGAGTTCGATTTTGAAACCAAGTTCTCGTAATAAATCGATACGAGACAAAATTGCTAACGAGCGCATTCCTGCTTGTATAAAAGCTTGGACTTCTTGAATAAAAATATTCGTCCGAATTTTTTCTTCTTCCATATCAAACCGCATTATAGCGGTCATAATATCATTTGAAGGCGTAGATTTTATTCTTTTTTTAAGAACGCGTTTCATTTTTTCTAATGCTACTTCTGTCTTTTGAATTGCTTTATCGATTAATTTTTTTTCAAAAGTTAAATCAAAATTATTATTTTTTAATCCAATTAATGTTAATTTTAACTTATTTTGTTCCGTTAAAACTATCAAAAATTGTTTTTCGATGTTGTTGATAGCATCAATAATATATTCTTTTGAAAAACCATTTGATTTATCAAATCCAATTATCCAGCCCTTCAATTTATTAATTTTATCAAATATGTGCTTAGAAGCATTTGGTGGAGAGCTAAATACGATTCTTGGGACATTAAAGTCATCTTGTTCTTCTTGACACAATTGAATGTATTCATCTTGTTCGATAAAATCAGACCAAAATATATATTCATGGCGATGAGGCGCTAAACTAGTTATTCCAGTTAATAAATTATCTACTTCGCTCTGATCATCTCCGATTATTATTATGGGATATCTATCAAAAACTATTCGTAATAACAATGCAAATTGATTTTTTCCTAAGATTTCGATTAATTTTTTTAAAGTATATGTAGGTTCCATTGCGTTTTCACGGTTAATTAAATATTTAATTCCTCAAGAATCTGTTTTATATTAAATTCTTCTTCAGGAGTTTTATCCGCTTCCCTTAAATACCCAGTCATTTGTTTAACATATTGTGGGATTAATAATCGCAATAAACCAAGTCGTTTCTCTCCTTTTGAGATAAAAGTGCTGAATATACCACCACTTAAATCATAAATAAAATGAGAGTAATTGGCACATTCGCATAGAACGCTATTGATTGGGGTTTTTTTAAGCATGTAAATAATTCGTTTAGAAGTATCAAAAAGTGAGAAACTTATGGCGCCCTCAGCTTCAATTACTGGGTCTAAAGTGAACTTGCATAGTGGATAGCCACCAGAAAGGGTAATACAAGCGACTTTAACTCCTGGAACATTTTTGGAATAATCAAATACTAAATCTCGAATTTTAGAGCTCAATTCAGCTGTTACTTTCAATGAAAAAGTGGTGATTTTACTGGATATTTCATCATCTTCCTTAACTGAAAAAGATTCTAATATGTTCTTTACTTCCTCTTCCGAGAATGATCTCAAAGGAGGTTTAAATTCCAGTCCTGATTCATCTAATATTTTACTAATTGAATGAAGTGATTTTTTCATTCCAATGAAAATTGAACCAAGATTTGTTTTGGGGCGTGTTGTTATCGCGATAAAATACTCAGTTTCGGATTTAAAATTATTACCTGAATTAGAATTATTTGTTTGTAATCCATTAAAAAGCATGGATTTATCTGAATTTCGGAGTGGAGCAACTAAAATTTTAGCACGTATACCATCAATTAGTATATAATTTAATGAATTTTTATGTAGATGTTCGGCAACGTTGAAAATTGCTGCGGTTGAAGAACAAACTCCGAAGATTTCATTTTTTGAAAGCCAAATACCAGCTGATTCTATTGGAGAACCGTCTCTTTGTGAAAGAACGATATTTTCAACGCCATAGATCTTTTTAATTTTGACTAAATGTCTCTTTACTTCCTGAATAATTTCTCCAGACAATGATAGGGTCCCTCTAGTTAGTGATAGAGTAAGATTGTATGATTACTAATAGACCTCCCTAAAAATCCTATAAAAACTCCACAAAAAACAAAACTACAATTATAAATTTATTTTATTCTTATTAATCTACATCTAGAGTAGCGAGATTTCGCTTTGTGAAAATCTTTTTTAAATAGAATAAGGATAATATTGCGATGCTGATTCCTAACAAAATAAAACCTAATGAATTCCATATTTGATGCAATAAATCTAATTTAATTTCAATATTTAATGTTAAAATGGAGGACAAAATATTATCTGAACCTAGAAACTGAAATTCAACCTCTAAACTTGTTACATAAGAGGGGGCGGTGAACGAGTAAGTGACCTCGCCATTCGCATTAGTTGTCAAATTAAAAATTTCATGATTAATTACTAATTTTATTAACTGATTGGAAAGTTCATTCCCATTCAACGTAGAAAGTTTGGCCCTCAGTATTACATTTTGTGATGAATACCCCTCATAGGGGCCCAAATAGTCTATATTGGTCATTGTGATGTTTCTAATTAGAGAGGAAAATTGATAGACTTGGGTAGGATTGAATTCAAAATTGAAGGAGATATAATCCTCAAGAATTCTACTAGGGATTTCCCATTCAAACAAGGCCACTCCACTGGAATTGCTCTCGACTGATCCTATTGCCCAATTAGATTCGTTATAATATGCTGAAATTGTGATGGTATTATTTGTTTCTATTGAATGATTTACTAATTTATCAAGAACACTGATTTGACAACCTAATAGTGATTGGTTTTCATGGCGGAAAAAGGTAGAAGACAATTCTGTAAGGCGTCTTTTAACTTCGATGGTTTCGTTAAATTCAATGGATTTTCCTACCTGAATAGGCTGAGCTATAAAACGGATTTGATGCGTCCCTGTTACAGGAGGGCTTGGGATCGTAGCTAGGTATTGATCACCAATTTTCGAGCATTGCCCACTATCAAAATCAGTAATGTAACTAATATTAGCATTAAACTTGCATTCAATTAAATAAAGTGCTTTAGAGTAATTAGAAGTATCATAGCCTACATTTGTGTATACTTCTTCACTGTTTAAATGCGTGTAATTTATACTAGATATTTCCTCGAGTACTTCTATTTGAAATGTGTAAGTTGTGGATTCATAGTCAGGGGCCTCATCATTTTTCAATTGAATTGTATAGTTCCCTGCCCCCAATAAAGAACAATTCACCGTGAAGTTCAGAAATCCATTAAAATCGGTATCTTTAGAAAAATTAAGCGAATTCTCTTTGTTACTGATGTTGATTTCTATATAATCGTTCGAAAATACATATTTCTTGGCGTGCTCATTATGAACTAATACGCTTACATTTAGTAAATCCGTTGAAAAAACCGTCAAAGGATATTGTTCAACCAGAGAGTAATTCAATTTGGCTCGTCTAATTTCTAGATTCTCAGCAGTTGAATTGGAATAAGATTTAACATTCATTGGGTTTAAAATTTCTCTAATTGCTACTTCGGCACATCCTTTACCGATATCAAATGCATCAAAATGATTGGGATCGACCGAGATTATCTCCGTAACATTGTAATACTCTACCCCATCTATTAGACTATTTTTATATTCAAACCAAGCTGTTTTTTCAATCCCTATCCATCCATGATCTCTTTCATAGCCTTCATTACAGAGAAATGAATAAACCGTCGAAACGGTTATATTTTCTCCAACCTCCGCAATAATTTTATCCATTGTGACGTTGAAGATGTTCACGTATCCGTAGGGCTCCAATTTTTGGAAATTGTCTTCGGCGCCATCCCCTTGTTGTTCAACATGTAATCTCTCCTCTGAAGATTTAAAATTTAATGATCTTTGAGAGAGATTTATAAAAAAAACTGTGAATAAAATGGTCAAGCAAATAATAATAGTAAACTTTCTCTTCAAACTAAATCCTGATATTACTTTTTAAATAAATATTTAAACTCCTTAAAAAATTGTTAAAATACTTTCACCCATCTCTTTCAATCATATAGGAGATTCAACTTTCGGCTAAATACGTACCTTAAATTATTGAAAAATTTTTAGACAAAACTGTGAGTAATATTCCCTCTTAACAGAAAATTTTTGTGTGATTGAATTATACTACTTTTAACGAATGGCTTTCGAAAAAGTATCTTAGTTGGGAGAAATTTGCTGATGATGAAATGCACCTCCACAGAGCAAGTCTTAATTGGCGGTGAAGATATTGACCTGCGCTGAAGCTCCCCAACTTCCTATTCCTTTATCATCGCTTATTCCATACTTTTTTTTAAAAAAAAACCCAGTTTGAACTTTTAAAGTTTTTTTCCAGTTATTCGTTCCTGCTTACATCTACGGTAATTTTGC
>JABXJU010000372.1 GCA_013375405.1 Candidatus Helarchaeota archaeon | reverse complement strand
AAAAACTGGTCTTGACGGAGACAATCGATGAAGAAGGAAATTACAGGTTTTCATTTGGAACATCTGAAGAATGGGACGATGAAACTAAAAAACTTGAAGATTTTATACCCGGAGAACCTCTATTGAATCATCAAGGAACGCGCATATGGATAATAGGCATCAAACCTGAATTTAAGGATGAACTTCTTGATTATAGAACATTTATGAAGTATATCTCTGCTACCTGGTGGGAAATTATACGAAACTATAAGGTAACTTTCATTGTAAATTTTGACGGTGTAGATAGAAAAGTGGAATTACCAGATTTGCCTAAACCTCTCAAAGAAAGAAGCTTTAACAATTTGAGAATAAGAGGTATAGGAGAAATTCGTAATCTTATTTTGCGATATTGTGAAAAAGATGTCTCGGAAGAATTTAGAGGAGTTGCTATACAAAGAGGTGGAATGACCGTATTGAGACTTCCAGTATATGTTGAGACACCTATAAAAAGCAGGATTTATGGCTACTGCAACTTTGATAGCGATTTAGAAATGGAACTAAAGAAGTGCGAAATGCCAAACCATTTTGGTTTCTTTAACAGAAAAACATGGAACCATGTCAGGGAGCACGTTAAAAGGAAAATAGATGATTTTTTACTAGAGATAACTCCTAAAAGAGAAAAAATAATGATTGAGACAAGGACTATTGAAGAAGCAGTGAAGCTTATAAATGATTTAGTTAGCGACTATGCGCCTGAGTTGCTTACTGGACCTCCAATAGAAGGTGTACGGAGTAGAAAAAAAACAAAAGTTCTTGTACCACCGAGAGAAGCGCAACAGATCCGTATTGATATATTTAGACCTAATCAGCGAAAATTTGAATATAATGAGACTCTAGTAATAAACTGTGAAATTGCAAATGATACGAATGATAAAAAAGATTTATTTTTTAAACTTACTTTAAGACATTTTGAAGGTACTTATAAGCACAAATCAAGATATGAGCTGTGCATACCTAAACATAGTAGAAAGAAGATTGATATTCAACTTATAGACTTTGACGATAAAAAGGACCAGGCCGGAGAATATATCGCAGAGGGAATTCTTGAAGATAGAAATGAGCAACTTCATAAGAGGAAGTTTGCATTTTATTTAGACGCAGAACCGCCCAAAAGGGGGAAGGCATTCGTGAAAGAATTTAGCGGCTGTTATGGGAAAGAACGCGATGGTACTCTCCGATATTTTGCTAAATGGAAAAATCTACCTATAAACGAAAAGCGCGTATTATTGGTTGTATGGGACCATCCGGAGTTTGTTAGGCTCAGAGAAAATACGAGGTCAAAAAAAGCAGAAATTAGAGAAATTATTCTCTACTTTACTCGTTGTGGTATAGATGAAGCTCTAAAGAAATTACTTGAATTAAAATACGGAGATAACACTCTTGATCTTGATAAGATTCAAAAAATTAAGAATTTGTGTGATGAAATGTTATATGAAGCATCTTTAAGAATAGTATAGGAGATAGATGTGGTTATAAGAAGGAAGAAAATTATAATAAATGGCAAGGAAATAGAAGTTGATGTTTTCGATACAAGGTTAATTCTGGGCAGCGGAAAAGAGGAAGAATCCGCAAGACAGTTTTCTAAAGAAGAAGATATAGAAAAAGAAATAAATAAAGCTATAGATAAAATCAAAAAAATATCGCAAAGGCATCCAATTAAACAGAAAAACATTCTATATTATTATGAAGCTGGTCAAGTACTTCAATTCGTAGATAAGAAAAATCTTACAAATAATAGAATGATGATATGGCATCGTATAGCTTATGATCTTGAGCCTGACCTTTTTGGCGGGAAAAGGCAGAAACCAAAAGAAGCAAAAAGGCATCCAGAATTCATGTATCTTTTATCAAAGATAGACAAAAGATATTTAAGAAAAGCTAATTGGGACCAATGGTATGAATTATTAAAATTCAAAGATATTTATAAAAAACTAAATCTTTTAGAGAAGATTTTGGCCGAGTGTAAAAATAATAAATTATCTGGCATTAAATTGCGTAATAAAATTAAAAAGCTCAGAGAAACAAAATGAATAACAACAAATGTAATTTTATGCAAAACCTTAACCTTACCCGTTTTACACTATTAATACCTACCTAGATTTTCTAAATCATTAACGATTTAAAATATAAATTTTACCTTTTCTATCAGCAAAAGCAAGATTTCAATATTCCAAAAAAATATTGCCTCGTTAAGAGGCGATAAAAAATGGTGCCTCCGGGCGGAATCGAACCACCGACGCAGGGATTTTCAGTCCCTCGCTCTACCGACTGAGCTA
>JABXJU010000100.1 GCA_013375405.1 Candidatus Helarchaeota archaeon | reverse complement strand
ATGTTAGCTTCTATCATTGCGAAAGGGTAAATACAACAAGTGCATAAAAAACCAAGTCCTAGACCTGGTAGTAAATTCCTCGCAAAAGTGACCATAAATTCTACCTCATTTCCTTTGGGCCCGTCTACCATGACTGAAGTAATAAGAAATGTAAATAAAAGTCCAAAAATAATCCCACAGGTAACAATTAGTGATACATGATGATACCATCTCATTTTATTCGCCTCTCACTATCCTTTTATTTGTATATCGTATTCTTATTATAAACTTTATCATAGATAATAAGGTTACTTAATAATCAATAACAATGAATTCATAATCCTTCTTCCTTTTTTCTGTTCCTTTTAAACGCAAACCAAGCTATTAAAGCAGAAGTAAGAATTTCTTTTGCTTCACGGCACGAGTAATGAAAAGTTCAGTCCATCCAAGGCTAAGAAAAACAATTCCCACGAATAGTATAAGAAAATATACAAAGGTTAAAGGGTGATAGATTGCCCAAAATGCTAAACAAATGGGAATTGTCAACCCAAGGAAAAATGAACTTAATCCATATTTATAAGTATAAATTTGTCGAAATTTAGTATTTTTAGAATTAAGGTTCATAAATAAGTAAAATAATATCAACAGAAGGAATATTAAAAATATAAATAGATATTGAGCAAAATTTAAGAACGAGATTAAGTATAATAGGAGAAGATGGAAACCTATCGTTCTAACGAATAAAATTTTAATATTAATTTTAGTATCTATGAAAATTTTGCAAGCATTTTCAAAAGTTTCTTTTGATAGGTGATGATGTAATAACCTTTTAAAAATTTTTTGAGAGAATTCTCTTTTTCCTTCATGCAAATTATCTTTTAATTGCAAAATTACCTGCTTTCTTCCTAATTTCAGTGTAGAGATTCGCATTGTTTTTTTACAAATTTCGCATTCTAAAGTATTTGATGGTAATTCACCTTCTCCATTGTTTTCATGTTCTGTTTTCCGATAAAAATAAATAAAAATCGCTGCAACATAGACGAATATTAAGATCCACAAAATCCAAGTTAAATATCCTGTTTCCAACATGCCAAATATCTCTAATTATTAAAGAGAATAAAATATTTTCCTAAATTTTTCTTATCTATTTTAATTAATCAAGAAATAGATAGTGGTGTTTAATACAAATCTGAAATTTATAAAAACAACTATTTATTATATATACAAAAAATTCACGAACAATTAGGAAGTATTCCATATTATTTTCCTATAAATGTGTTCAAGGGTGTCGTACTTCATGTCATCTGGTAATATATTTGGATCCAATTATGTAATTGTCTCTTTTGGTGAAAGTCACGGAAAATGTGTCGGCGTGGTCATCGATGGCTGTCCCGCTGGTCTAAAATTAGATCTCGAACATATTCAGAACGAGTTGAACCGACGAAAACCCGGACAAAGCAAAATTAGCACGCCAAGAAAGGAAACAGATCGTTTCGAGATCCTTTCAGGAATCTTTAATGGATTTACGACTGGCGCACCAATTACTTTGATCGTCAAAAACAAAGACATTGACTCTTCTAAATACGAAAAAATCAAAGACACACCCCGCCCAGGCCATGCAGATTTCACAGCATGGCATAAATATGGAGGATTTAATGACTATCGAGGAGGCGGACGGTTTTCCGGGCGAGTTACTATATCGTTCGTCCTCGCTGGGGCAATCGCAAAACAATTATTAAAGGAAACACTACAGATTGAAATTCTCGCACATACCGTGGCAATTGGAGGCATCAAATTGGAAAGGCCAGTAACCATTGAAGAAATAAAAACAAATACAGACACAAATCCAGTGCGATGTGCCGACCCTAAAATTGCTGAAAAAATGATTCAAAAAATTGAAGAAGTTAGACAACAGGGCGATTCCGTAGGTGGAATCGTAGAAACAATTTCTACTAATATTCCTGTGGGATTAGGTGAGCCACTTTTTAGGAACATTGAGAGTGAATTCAGCAGAATCCTCTTTGCCATTCCAGCCGTTAAGGGCGTGGAGTTTGGGGCTGGATTTAAAGCAGCTGATCTTTTAGGGTCACAACATAATGACCCATTTATCATTGAGGATAACAAAATCAAGACTGAAACGAATAATGCAGGTGGAATTTTAGGAGGTATCAGCAATGGAATGCCGATAACATGCCGAATTGCCATAAAACCCACTGCATCAATTGCAAAATCACAGAAAACAGTAAATTTAAAATCATTAACCCCAACTGAAATCTCTGTTGAGGGTCGGCATGATCCGGCAATCGTTCCAAGAGCCGTCCCAGTCGTAGAAGCCGCCTTGGCAATCGTGTTAGCAGATCTCGCAATCCAACGAGATTTGATTCCACACATATTAAAGAAAAAGGGATAGGATATTAATGAACAAACGATACGAAATCGCAATCGTTGGCGGAACTGGGGGAATGGGTCAGGTTCTTGTACGCGAATTAAAAACTCACGCAGACATCCTCATTATTAGTCGCTCCTTAGAGAAAGCAAAAAAAAATGCCGAAACTTTCGGAGTTCGTGGAGGGATTCTCAAAGATTGTAATACGGCAGATATTACAATAGTTTCAGTTCCTGTCGAATACACCCATGACACTTGTCAAAAACTTCTTAAAATTTTGAAATCAGGCTCTCTCCTAATTGATATCTCAGCTGTGAAAACTTTCATTGAAGATCTCAAACCAGATATTCCAGAGAATATTTCCTACATATCCATGCATCCATTATTTGGCCCAGAAGGCAGCTTTCAAGATTTTAATGTTATTTTAATCCCCGTAAAAGATGATAAATGGCTTCCGATCATTCAGAAGCTCCTTTCGGAGTTGGGAGCCTTAACTGTCATTGCAACCTCAGAGGAACATGACCGTATAATGAGTAAAATCCAGGTTGCTCATCATTTCATTTATTTGATGTTAGCTTCCTATTTGAGTGATAGTCAAATTTCACCCAAGTTTTTTACCCGATCCTTCAGGAAAACACTACAAAACTTCATAGGAATCGAAAAGAATCTTGATGCTATTCTTGAAATTCAAAAACTTAATCCCCACGCACAAACTACGCGTAAAGAATTCGTGTCATTGATGGAGAAATTCATTTCACTTGATCACGAAAAGAATATGAAAGAACTTCTAGGCAATATTCAAACCTTTAAGGAAAAATATCTGCTATAAAGGGATATATTACAAGAAAAAAAGAAAATTTTAATTAATCTGGAGTTTTTCCTCTTGTTGTCTCCTTTACTCTTCCATCTATGATCCGTGAAACACGATCTGCATATTTTATTATACTCTCATCGTGTGTCACAACTATTATGGTTGTCCTTTGCTCTTTATTCAATTTCCGAAGCAATTTAACAATTTCTTCTCCCGTATGAGTATCTAAGTTTCCCGTGGGTTCATCTGCGAAAACTACTTTTGGGTTATTAATTAATGCCCGGGCAATTGCCACTCGCTGCTGTTCGCCCCCACTTAACTCTCTTGGGCGATGATCTTTTCGTTCTACCAAATCTACAAGACGTAACAATGTTATCGCACGTTCCTCTATTACTTTACTCGACAATGAAGTTGGCCAAAGGGGGGCTTCTACATTTTCAATGGCAGTTAATCCATCAATAAGGTTGAAGTTTTGGAACACAAATCCAACTCTTTCCCGTCGTATTTTAGGAAACATCGATTCATCGATCATCCCCGTATCTAATCCATCGAGGATAATACGACCCGTAGTGGGTGTATCCAAACCACTTAAAACATTAAGTAACGTTGATTTACCACTCCCAGAAGGTCCAACGATAACGAAAAATTCTCCCTTTCTTATTTTCAGATTAACTTTTCTTACAGCGATGATAATTTCAGATCCTCTGCGATATTCCTTGGTAACCTCTTCTGCAATTACAACATCCATTTCACTCATCTTTTCCACCTCAAGCTTTTCGTAGCGCCTCCATAGGTCGTACTTTCAACATCCGTCTCCACGCGACAAATACACCAAGAAATTGTACTCCAATGACTACAAAAACTGTAATTAAAAATGGTGTAGCATCTAAAATTGGGGGATTAATACCGATATAATATCCTATTCCTAAGTAGTGTATAATTATCTCAAGGTCTATAATTGCCGCTACCACACAAACAAGCAACAATTCTCCAATAAAAAACCATTTAATGTTCGCTGATGTCCATCCTAAACATCTTAACGTTGCTACTTGCAGTTTTCGATAGCTTGAGAGTATCAATCCATATACTAAAGCCACTACAGCCATGATACCTACAAAAAAAAACGCTAACCAAACTTCTCCGCCGCCTTTTAAGATATCGTTTAATATAATAGAAGTTATCCCTATCAAAATCGAATAGATAATTACAAAAAGACTGAATCTTTTGCCCGTTCTAACTGCTAATCGCAAGGATTTCATAAAAACTCGGAATGTCATACTAAACCACTCTTTCATTATTTGAAATATCTGCAATATGATTTTTTGATATCAATTAACAAAGCATCTTTCTTTTTATATTTTGATTTAGATAATATCATCATTTGTGATTTTTAAGTTTATAACCTATAATAGCTCGAAGTTAATAAACAAGTTGTTGTGAGAATTGTGAAGTATCGTGGTCCGAAAACAACGGTTGATTCAATTATTTTAGAACAAAATCAATCAATTGTATTGATAAAGCGAAAGAATCCTCCATACCAAGATTATTGGGCACTTCCTGGGGGATTCGTTGAATTAGGAGAAAAAGTCGAAGATGCAGTAATACGAGAAACTAAAGAAGAAACTGGTTTGACGATTGAAATTTTAAAACTAGCTGGCGTCTATTCGGATCCAAAAAGAGATCCTCGTGGGCATACAATCTCTATCGCATATTTATGTAAAAGGCAGGATCACCTAGATAACCTCAAAGGGGGCGATGATGCGAAAGACGCCAAAGTTTATAAGAGGGATGAGATCGAAAAACTCCAGATAGCCTTTGATCATAAAATTATTATACACGATGCTTTGAAAATAGCAGATCAAGATAAGTTGTGGTGATAGGATGGATGGTGATTTTGCTCTAACGGGAACAAACGCGGCTTTAGATGAACGAATTAAAAAGAATTATTTTATTTGTGTGGAGAAGTGTGATCAATATTCTGCTAGAACTAAGATTGAAGGCAGAAAGATCATGGGGAAAGAATCAGGGGAGTTAGAAATAGAAACTTCCTATACTCCTTACATCATCGCTAAAGCAAATTATCGAATTATTTATTTACGACGAAACCGCTATGGAATGTCAGTTCCATCAGATGTCGATTCCGTTCAAGTTTTAAATCGTAATTTTATAAATAGCGAAATTATTAATCATGAAATTAAAGTAGACGCAATAGAGAAGATTATTATCGAACGAGGCGACTCTATTGAACTTAATCAAAAGGGAAATCGTATTAAATTTAAGGATATTCCTCCCCATAATAAAGTAGGTTCCTCATTTTATGAAGAACATAAAAAAGCAATTGTACGCCCAAAATTTGATGTGGGTGATATCATCCAACAATTACGGGACAAGCTAGTTTCCCGTCCGATTGATGTGTCCCGATCAATTGAAGAAATTTTCACTGTAGATGTCCAAGTGATTCTCCGAACGTATTACACAGGGACTTTTAAGGATGAAGAAAAAGAGAAGAAGTTTCGCGTAGATAGCGTAACAGGGAAAGTCGAATCAATTTAATTCTATTTTTTTTTTAAAATCAGAATTTGTTAGATTGTCATCCAAATCGTAATTCCATTAATGATGAAGGTAATACCTAGATAAATCAAGAGAGCCGCACAAATAATCAAAATAACGTGGTAGACTCTATCGTTAATCCATTTTTTCCCCGAGGAAATCATTATAGAAATAAAAGAGTACCAAGATAGATCACTTAAAATATGTCCGAAGTAAAAAATTGTTAGCCCAATCAAACCGAATTCAATAGGTACAACCGTGAGAGGAGGGAGTTCAGTATAAATCAAGCCCAATCCTATAGTGGCCCACCAAATAATCCAGAATGGGTTTGATAGACTCAAAACAATTCCATTTACAATGGGGACGTAACTTTTTTTCTGATCATCAATAGATTTACGATTTAATTCTTTAGTAAATGATATTTTTTTCACGAATACGTCAATTAACATCAAAGAAGCCAATATGCATAAAAGTATACCACCAACAAGACTAATAATCAGCTCCGCAAGAGTGCTTTTAAGAATGACATCCAAACCCAATATTAACCCTACTAAAAGAATAAATTCTATGATTGCATGGCCAAGTACGACAAGTGGTCCAGTTTTCCACCCTCTTTGTGGCGTTTCTTTAATGACAGCTGCAAGAACCGGTCCAGGTGTCACGGCCCCCGAAAATCCAATCAAGAAGGAAAAAAACATAATCTGCATTAGGATTACAAAGCTCATACTATCATCTCATCGAAACAAATCTTGATCTGAGGGACGAATCAATCGTAAACCTTTTCCTTCTCTATCGTTGAACTGATACCCGCGGATTAAAATAACTGGCATGCCCTCATCCGCTTCTCCCATGATTAACTCAGCAGCAGAAGCTAGTTCATCGGCAATAGCAATTTGGGTTTTTTGGAGTTGATATCCGAAAAGATCAATCCTCCCACGGTAATCATAGATTTCTTTTATTCCTGCAACGCCTAATGCCACGTTGATCGCCCCTTGTCGAAAAGGGCGTCCATGTGTATCAGAAATAATTATCGCCACATCTTTCCCAGTTTTCTGGCGGATTCGGGCTCGGATCTCAGCGGCAGATTTATCAGGATTTTCAGGAAGCAAGGTCACATTATCATTGGGGGTATTAGACGAATCAATACCTGCATCGGCACATACAAACCCCAATTTATTTTCAACTATAATTTTTCCAATGCCTCCAATTACAGCAGTTTTTAATACTTCCTTAGATTCCTCAAGTATTAATGTTATCAAGCGTGGATCTTTTTTGATAGTTTTTTCTAATTGCATTGCATCTTGAGTGGGTTCTATCTCCTTAAGATCCCTAACCCGTCCTTCTACTCTAGAAATAACAATTTGAGCAATTATAAAAACATCTGAATCTTCAATATTTAATTGCATTTGATCCATTGAATCCAGTATTATCTCAACTAGGTCGTCGTTTTCATGAATAATGGGAATATTCTTCAGTCCTATAATTTGAATCATTCAGATTCACTATCTTCCAAGATTTTGATTAATTTTTCTAAGTCATATCGTGTATTTACGTTAAAAAAAGTATATAAATCAGGATCTAACTCCTTTATTTTTGCAACGGGAAAGAAATGTACTGCTGAAATTTTTGCTATGAACTTCTTCAATCGAAACGATTTTTCAGCGATAGTCTGTATTAAAGCTTTTACTGCTGAGTCTTTTTCGTAAATCGCACAAAGTGGTTCAATGTATCCATTGGGAAATTGAGGGATGACGGCCAAACAAGGGGATCTTACATTAGAATAGTATGTATATAATAATTCAATAACTTCTATCTTAACAAGCGGCATATCACATCCTATTAACAAGACTTGCTTGTGTTTTGCATTTTTTAGCCCTGTTAATGCCCCAATAAGGGGGCTTTCAATGGATGGGTTCTCATCCAAAAACATTTTTACAGGATAATCAATTACATGTTCCAGTTTTTTTCGTCTCTTTTCGGTTTTCGTAATTATGAGAATATCATCTGAAATCGAATGAACTTTTTCTAAAGTATGGGCAATGAGCGGTTTATCTTTAATAAAAATTAATGCTTTATCTATTCCCAACCGTTTTGCTTTTCCACCAGCAAGCATGACAATTGAAAGGTCCATATATTAACTCACTTACGGCGCCTGACAATTTCAGTGTTTTTAGCTTCCGGTAATTTATTTGGGTAATCCAGATTGTAATGAATACCACGGCTTTCTTTTCGCTGTAAAGCAGAGTCAATTGTTAATTCTGCTACTGTCGCTATATTTCTTAGTTCGATTAAATCTGCAGTGATAATAGAATGCCAATAGTACTCGTTGATTTCTTCTTGCAAATTTCCAATTCTCTTTTTTGCACGTTGCAATCTTTTATTAGTCCGAACTATACCTACATAGTTCCACATAAATCTTCTAATTTCATCCCAATTTTGAGTGATGACCACCGCTTCGTCGCTATCCACGGCGTCCCCTATTTCCCATGGTCTAAAATCATGAATTTTAATTCCTTGATTGAGTAGCTGCTTGCATCTTTTAGCAGCTTCATGCGCACACACGACCGCTTCGAGTAAAGAATTACTGGCTAAACGATTAGCTCCATGCAAGCCGGTGCAACTTGTTTCACCAATAGCTAATAAATTTTCTATATCTGTGCTTCCATCGAGTTTTGCCTGAATGCCACCACAACAATAATGTGCTGCAGGTACGACTGGGATTTTGGACCGTGTTATATCAATATTAAAATCTAGACATTTGTTGTAAATACCTGGAAATCTCGATTTGATAAATTTGGAGTCCCGGTGAGTAATATCGAGATAAACGCAATCGTCTCCACTTCTTTTCAATTCATTATCAATAGCTCTTGCTACTATATCTCGGGGTGCAAGTTCATTTCGCTCATGATATTTTTCCATGAACCTATTCCCATTCTTATCAACTAATGTAGCCCCTTCTCCACGTAAGGCCTCTGAAATCAAGAAAGACTTAGCGTATGGATGGAATAAGCAAGTAGGATGGAATTGAAAAAATTCCATATTCAATATCGTTGCTCCAGCTCGATATGCCATCGCAATGCCGTCGCCTGTAGCAATATCAGGATTACTTGTATATAGATATATCTTACCCGCTCCACCTGTCGCTAAAACAATGATTTTTGCCCCAATTTGAATTACTTTTTTATTTTTTATATCTAATACATATGCACCAATCACTTTTCCATTCAAAGTGACTAGATTAATGGCGATATAATCCTCATATATGGGAATCTTCGATTCTGTTGCAGCCTTTAATAATGACGATTCAATCTCTTTGCCTGTCAAATCTTTTGTATGTAGAATCCGCCTTTGAGAATGTCCGCCCTCCATTCCGAGGTCAAAATTACCCTCTTTAGTCTTAGTAAATTCAACATTATATAATCCAATCAATTCTTTAATCCGTGTAGGTCCGTTTTTAATAACGGTTTTTACAACATCTCTATCACATAAACCATTACCGGCATGCAGAGTATCCTCTATATGAGAATCGAATGAATCAAGTGGTGATAAGACAGAGGCTATTCCCCCTTGAGCATAATTTGTGTTAGATTCAGCTCTTTCTTTTTTCGTGATAATTGTAACTTTTGCAAAATTGCTGGCTTTTAAAGAAAAGAATAAGCCAGCTATGCCACTTCCGATTACCAATATATCAGTTCTCATATCGTTCATATAAGCTCGCGCGATCCTAACTCGATTTTTTCATCAATTATATATTAGATTTCAATTAACCAAACCTTATTTTTATTACTTTGGTATAATGATCAGGGTTTTTTTATGAAAGAAGTGATTTCAAAATCTATCACCCGGTTTTCCAAAGGAGAATACCATGAAATCAAGGATGAGATCGCGGTTGAAACCATTATTACAATCTGGGTGAATGAAAATTTAATTAGTTCTATCTTATGTTCTCCAATTTTAGAAAGAGAATTAGCTATTGGCTTTCTTTATACTATAGGTATAATAAATTCTTTTCAAGAGATTGAAGATATCCAAACTGAAGGGTATAATATCCGAATAGCTCTCAATTTCAAGATAGATCTTGATTTCCGGTTGAAAAATTTTCAATTCATAAACCGGATTGTTACTTCTGGATGCGGTCCACCTGAATATTGGTTACAAATGAAAAAAGGTAAGGGCCTTCCTCGTATTGAATCAGAGATGCGAATAAAAATGCAAGACTTATTCAAGGCAATCACCGATCTGAATGCAAATTCCAACATTTTTCGCCGAACTGGGGCAACTCACGCTGCTGGATTATATGATGCTTCAATTAATCGTATTATTATCGCAGAAGATATCGGGAGGCATAACGCAATAGACAAAATTATAGGTTACGCACTTACTCATGGAATAAATTTGGATAATAAATTATTAATATCTACTGGACGATTAACTGCTGATATTATCTTTAAATCTTCAAAATGCAGCATTCCCATTGTCGCCTCAATGGCAGCTGCAACCGATTCAGGGATTTCTGCCGCAAACGCTACGAATACAACTCTTATTGGATTTGTGAGGGGAAAAAAGTCAAATATTTATACTAACCCTTTTAGAATTATCCACAACGAGTAAAACCTAAAACCAAATTTCTTTGGTTTTTCCTCTGCCATAATGAATGATTTTGGAAAGGAATGTGTATGACTAACACGGAAAAAGAATTAGAGGATTTAAGAACTGAGATTTCCAAATTGGATAGCTCTATAGTGCAATTATTAGACTCAAGGGCGGCAATTGCAAAAAAAGTTGGAGATGTTAAGCAAAAATTAGGCCGACCAATTATAGATAGAGTACATGAACAAAAAGTTTATGAGAGAATTTCCACTGAAAAGCTTGAATATTTAACAAAATCCCAAATACAAGCAATATTTAAAGAAATCGTTGCAGGTTGTAGAGCCGTTCAGTCTGGTAAGAAACGTGTGGCATTCTTAGGTCCTCGTGGCACCTTTTCAGACCAAGCTGCAAAACAATATTTTTCTGAGACTGAGGCAGATTTCATTATTGTAAAAAAAATTTCAGATGTCTTCCGCCAAGTAATCAGTGAGGAAGCTGGCTATGGCGTAGTTCCTGTCGAGAATTCGACAAATGGTTCAGTTCCTATTACTCTAGATCTCCTGCTTGAAAGTGATCTTAAAGTGGTTGGTGAAATCATCATTCGCATTAAACATAACCTTATAGCACTGAAGGAAATCCCTTTATCTGAAATTAAAACACTTCTATCTAAAGATCAAGCGATAGGTCAGTGCCGAAGGTTTATTGAGGAAAATTTACCAAACGCTGAAATTATCGAAACTAAAAGTACGGCACGAGCTGTCGAAATTCTTACAGAATATGATAATTCTGTGGCAATTGGGACTAAACTAGCTGCAGAAATATACAATCGTACGATAATATCCAAAGGAATCGAAGATAATCAAAATAATTTCACTCGCTTTTTCGTTATTGGCCATGAGGAAAGCCTTTCAACTGGCAGTGACAAAACCTCTATCGTCTTTTCGGTAAAACACGTTCCCGGCGCCCTTCTCAATGCATTAAAATCGTTTTCTAGTCGCAATATAAACCTAACAAAATTGGAATCCCGCCCCTCTCGGCTCACCCCATGGGAGTACTACTTTTATACTGATTTCGAGGGCCATGTTTCAGAAGATCACGTGCAGGAAGCACTTCAGGATTTGAAAAAAAGTACGTTATACATTAAAATTCTTGGTTCCTATAAATCTTCTAAATAGATTCAACTATTCGATTGCTCTTTTATCTTCTCTTCTAAACTTGGACAAACTAGCGCAATTAAACCTCCAGAAGATCCCCAAAGGACGGTTATATAGAATCCCCCACCAACGAGTATGCTTACCATGCTAATCCCCATTAGTATCATTCCGCCCATGATATATTTACGCATGACAATCAAGGCCCCACTGTATATACAGATTCCTGCACAAACCATACTGATGACTCCCGCTATGATGAAATTATCTTGAAAATACGGTATGAAAAGTAATTGCTCACCCCAATCAAATACCATAATCAAAATTCCTTCTAATATACACCAAAATCCAGATACTACTCCTAATACTCCAGCGGCACCAGCGGTTGCTGGCTTTGGAATTTCTTCACTCGTCATATTAATACCTTCGATATTATCATTTGCGCTTTTCTCATATTCCTTTTTAAAACCTTCTTATTTTATCATTCTAAAACTTATTTATAGGAGAAAGGGAAAGAAAAAATACGCGAGTCCAGTCATAGCCAAGCCAATACACACAGGATTTAAAATATTATCAGTTAAAGGAATAGTTGGGGTGAAATAATCAATTACGAAGAAGATTAACGTACCTACGCCACAAAGAACCAAGGAAGCTTGCACAGCTAACGCTATAGGAATTGGTGGGTCACCTTTGTAATTTACCAGAAGAATCATACAAAGAAACCCTGTGGTGAACGAGACTGCAACCCCTGCAATACAGCCTTCCCACGTCTTCTTGGATTTTCCTCCCCTAATTTTATGTTTTCCAACAGTCACCCCTACGATGGTGGCCGATGCATCTCCTAATGCTGACATTGCTATCACACCCATCGCAATCGGTGGAGCGAAGAGTAAGACAGCGAAGGTAACACCGACGGCGAGGAGAACATGAGGTCCTAGAGTCCCTCTTTCTTTGTCTCGATATACATTACTTATCATTTTCACAGGATAATAGCGCGGGGCGAATATACGGACAAAATCAGTCAATATGAGCAAGAAAAAGATAGCTACTATCATAAAGAGGGCAAAACTTTTCCCAGCCAATTCTGCAGAAATAATTATCTCGTCTTGGATATGCCAAATGTCCCATTCATTTTTGAGATATGCATAAAGGGCATCCGCCGCGAGTTTCCCAACAAATAAATAACAAGTCAGAATACCAATTATCGTTATATGAAACGCTTTACGAGAGACTTCAAGATCGATGGGATGAATCTCTTGTGATTTTTCAGGTGGTTTTGCAGCAGTTTGACTTTTTTCCTTTCTTTTTTCTCTAATTACAAATAATCCGATAAAAAGATAAATTGCGGGAATAAAACAAAGAGAATAAAATCCAAGTGGATATGGAATTGGTAGTTTTTCTGCAAATACTAAGAGATCTCCCTGATTTACTAGACCAATTACTCCCCATACAATAAAATATATACCCATTACAAACGTTGTACCTGAAGCTAATAGCACGGTCCAACTAGATTCCCGGCCTTTCTCCTGAAAGTTCCTACGTGCTATTTCAATGAAAACTACCGCACAAATTATGAATATTATACCAATAGTGAAATTGAATATACCAAGCACAGAATACCTTCCAGAGTAGTTTTGAACAATATTTCTTGTTTCTGAAAAATTTAGTCTGAGAATTTAAAAAAATTTCGGAATTATCATTCTGCGGGGTATAGATTAGTTTTTTGTTTAATGAAGGTATAATGAAAATAGGTGTTTTTGTTTTCCAGCTATAAAATATTTTCTAATTTTATGATAATGCAAAGAAAAACTCTTAAATCCTCAAAATCATAGTGATCTCCATGACGAGCATGATCGGAGACATCATGTCAATTGGTTTTATTATTGTTTTAATTCTCCTCTCCTCTACTTTTAGCATTACACTAATAAATAGAAATCATCGGAGAACTTTTAAAATTATTACGGCTATTCTTATAGTTGTAGCTCTTGGATTCATGGTTATGTTTGTTTTAGGTATATTTGTTTTTCCCGAGCCAGTCTAAAGATTTTTATCCACCTCTCTTCCTAGTGTCTCACGGTGATATTTGTGTCAAATTTTCCTACAGTTATTTGTGTTTGTTCTGCCCATAGGAAGCAAGGAAAGACACAGTTAGTAATGCGAATAGTGGAGGGATTGATTAAGGAAGGGTTCATTCTTGGAACCATCAAACATATTGGGGGTGAATCTACTTTCGATAATCCAAAAGTTAAAGATACTACTCGTCATGCAGAAGCTGGGGCAAAATTAGTGGTAGCTGTAACCCAATCCGAACTAATTTCTATTAACAAACGCGAAAATCCTACACTTGATGATGCTATACGAAAATTTCCTACGGATTATGATTTTATTATTGTTGAAGGTTTCAAAAGAAGTACTTATCCTCGATTCATCATAATCGATAATGCCGAAGAAATTCAGGGTTTGAATGAAACCGGCCAAGTTTTAGGACTTACTGGGCATATTGCCCAAAAAAAGGATGAACTAGATAAACTTGATAAAATATATCCTGTTATCAAAGAAAAAGATACAGAATCCCTCATTTTGATTGTTAAAAATTTAAGACATTATCAAATCCTTTCTTATTTGCCTGGTACAAATTGTGGTGATTGTGGATTTCAAGATTGTGAAGAAATGGCACAAAATCTCCTATTGAAAAAAGTTTCCATCGATAAATGTCCTCATATGACCGCTAAATTAACCTTAGAAGTTGATGGCAATCAAATTTATATTAAGGATTTCGTTCAGAATATTATCCGTAAAAGTATAGAGGGTATGCTTCAGACGTTAAAAAATGTATCTCGAAATCCCAGAAAAATTATCATTCAGATAGATTCAGCAGAAAATTAATAAATTAATTATCTTTTTTCATTCAATAAATCAAAAAAATCATTAAATTCTTTGGTAAAATAGGTTTTTAAAGAGACTTCTGATAAATAATCTTGTAATATTTTCTTCACATGTTCTAAACTCTTTATATCTGGCTGAAATTGAAATGGATATTCTATATCCCATAATATTAGTGATCCAAGACCATTAACGGGACGCGGTCTTGTATGGATATTTGAATCTGGGCTGAGATCTAAAAGATCCTTTAAATCCTTAAGTTGCCATTGTGATTGTCCGATTTTTAGAAGGGCATCAACAATTCGTCTAACCATCTGCCAGAGAAAAGTATTCGCCGTAACATGGAAAATCAAGAAGGATTCTTTCTTTTCAACCCTAATTTGATCCACATGCCGAATTGTATTTTTCTCAGGATATTTTTTTGAAAAAAGTTGAAAATCATGGATACCTTCTAAAATTCGGGCCCCGGCCCTCATTGAATTCATATCCTCACCAGAATAATAAGTATAATAACGATAATATCTTGAAAACGCATCAAACCTCGGATTAAACTTCTTATTTACCATCTTTATTGCCCAAACTACAATATTTTTTGGTAGGAATGAATTTATTGCTGGAAGTACAACCTTTTTTGAGGTAGAAATAGCAACTACTTGACCAAGTGCATGAACTCCTTTGTCAGTCCTTCCCGCCGAGATGTAATCTGC